>JBGUED010000018.1:0-13700 GCA_041821525.1 Candidatus Aminicenantaceae bacterium
GGTTGTTCACCTTGACAGGGTTGAAAAAGCGCGCCAAGAGGTCATTTCTGAACGCGAACTGGAGCGACTGGCGCTAATTTATAAAGTGCTGGGAGACCCCAACCGGCTCAAAATGGTCATGAGCGAAAAGGTCGGCATCTTCCGCAACCAACAGGACCTGAGCGCGGCCCTGGAGGAGATCCATACGCTGCGGGAGGACTTCAAGAGCTCCTACCTCCGTTCGCCTCACCTCTATTACTGTCAGGAATTCGTTACCTTCTCGGAGTTCGATTCCATGCTCGACATCGCCGAGGTCATCACGCTGGGCGCCCTGACCCGGCAGGAAACCCGCGGGTCACACTTCCGGACCGACTTCCCCCAACGCAACGACCAGGAGTGGCTCAAGCACACCCTCATGACCTACCATGACGGGAAACCGGAGATCACCTACCGGGAGGTCAAAATCGGCAAATACAAGCCCATGGAGCGGAAGTACTGAGATGAGACACACCTTCAAGATACTGCGCTTCGATCCGCTCAAGGATGAAAAACCCTATTTCCAGGAATTTCTGCATGAGCCCGGGCCCGCCGACACCGTGCTGGAAGCGCTCAAGGACATCCGGGACCAGCAGGACCCCACCCTGGCCTTCCGGTACAGCTGCCGCGAAGCCGTGTGCGGCTCCTGCGCCCTGGTGATAAACGGGATGTCGACCCTGGCCTGCCTCACTTCCATCAAGTCGTTGGAATCCCCCGAGATCATCATAGAGCCCCTCCCCAACCTGGAGATCCAGAAGGACCTCTTCGTGGACATGAAGCCCTTCTGGGATGCGCTGGAGAAGATCGAACCCTACATCATCAATCCCGAGGCAATCCCTACGGAGGGACACGCGATCGAAGAAAAGGAGATGGACCGGATCTACCAGTTCATCACCTGCATCCTGTGTGCCTGCTGCTACAGTGCCTGCCCGGTGGCTTCCCGCGACGGCCGCTACCTGGGGCCCGCTGCCCTGGCTAAGCTCTGCCGCTTTGTCAAGGATCCCCGTGACCAGAGGCCCTATGAGGCATGGGCGCAGTTCAATTCACAGGAGGGCGTCTGGGGATGCGACACCGTGTATGCCTGCAATGACGTGTGCCCCAAAGACGTGCGGCCGGCCGACGGGATCCTGGCCCTGCGCCGGATGATGTTCGCCTCGGAACTTAAACGCCTCTTTAAAAGAAAACCATGAAGATCAAACACTCACTCATCACACGCCGCAACTTCCTGAACGGCCTCCTGGGGGGTTGGGCCGCAGCCCTGATGGCCACCTTTGTGGTACCGGCCATCAAGTTCGTGTTCCCGCCCTACCGCGAGCCCGACGAGGTCATCCTGTCGTTCGCCGACTTCCAGGACATGGAGCCGGGTTCGGTCCGGACTTTCCCCTGGGGAAGCAAGCCCGGAGCCCTCAAGATGAATCCGGATAGCACCTACACCGCCTTTGTGGCAGTCTGCACACACCTGGACTGCAACGTGAGCTGGCAGCCGGAGGAGCGAAAGTTTTTCTGTGCCTGCCACGACGGCTGGTACGATGAGGAGGGCAAAAACATCGCCGGCCCGCCGCCCTCACCCATGCGCCGGCTGGAGGCCTCCGTGGAAGAAGAAAACCTCATCATCCGCAAGCCGGGGGTCAAGGCACAATGAGCGCCAGGAAAGTGCAGGCCTGGTTCGAGGACAGGCTGGGACTGTCGGATATCTTCGGTTTCCTGACCAAGAAACCCATTCCTCAGCACAAACACACCATCTGGTACTACACGGGGAGCGCCATCCTGCTGTTCTTCGTGATCCAGGTAGTGACCGGATTCATGCTGGCATTCTACTACAAGCCCACCCTGGAGCAGGCCAACGCCAGCGTGGCCCGCATCATCACCGAGGTGCCCCTGGGATGGATCATGCGCTCCATCCACAGCTGGTCCGCCTCGTTCATGATCGCCCTGGTGTTCATCCACCTCCTGAGTATCTGGATAACCAAAGCTTACAGGAAGCCGCGCGAGCTGACCTGGATGAGCGGCGTGCTGCTGCTGGTCGTCTCCCTGGCGTTCGGCTTCACCGGCTACCTGCTCCCCTGGGACGAACTATCCCTCTCTGCAACCAAGGTCGGGACCGACATCCCGCGCGCCATCCCGGTGGTGGGCCAGTGGGTCACCGATTTCCTGCGCGGGGGAGGAGATGTGACTGGAGACACACTGACCCGCTTTTTCGGGATCCATATCAGCATCCTGCCGGTATTCGCCTTCATTCTGTTGGCGCTGCACGTATTCCTCATCCAGAAACACGGCATAAGCTATCCCCTGGAGGCTGAAAAGCACAAAGAGAAGGTCAAGACCATCCCCTTCTGGCCCAATTTCGTATACCGCGAGATGGTGGTGTGGCTGCTGTTCCTGGGCGTGTTCCTCACAGTGGCCATCCTGAAGCCACATCCCCTGGGCAGCCCGGCCGACCTCATGGCTCCAGCCCCCAAGGGGATCAAACCGGAATGGTACTTCCTGTTCCTTTTCCAGACCCTGAAGATCTTCCCCGCTCATGTCCTCATCGTGAGCGGGGAAACCCTGGCGGTCTTTCTGATGCTGTTTTTCGTCGCCCTGTTCTTTGTCCTTCCGCTCATCGACACCAAGCCGGAGGAGAGGAGGGGCAGGATCATCACCTACTCGGCCTATGTTTTCATACTGTATGCCGTGATCATGAGCGTGTGGAGCCTGCTATGAGGACCCGCATGCTGAGCTTGACGTTCGCGGCCGCGCTGCTGTGGCTGTTGCTGCCCTGTATGGCGGACGCTTCTCCAGCTTGGGGACTCTCCGTCTTTCCACAGGAGGATACCCCTCAGGCCCTGACAGGACCGGGGGCACAGGAACCTGAGGTGGAACCGGTCCACCCCGGTCCCAAGGACATAACAGAACGCATTGCCATCTACGTGTTTCTGGGCTGGCTGTGGCTCTCCATCCTGGTGCTCATCTATGCCCTCCGCCTGAAGATCAGGGAGAGCGACCGTTTGCATGACTTCGCGTATTTTGATACAGATAAGAAGACCCGCAGCAAGGGACCAGATGGAAGCCAAGCGCCATAAATTTGATCCCCACATCACGTGGGCGGGCAACTACTGCAAGCACTGCTACACATGCATCAACATCTGTCCGGTCAAGAACCTGAAATTCGACGGGGATGAGATGGCGTCCCTACACAAGTGCATCCAGTGCCTGTTGTGTGAGAAATACTGCCCGGACTTTTCGCTGGAAGTGGAGCCCAAGCAGGCCGCACCCAAGAAGGCCTCTGCTGCCAAGGCAAGATCCGCGGTGCAGAAATCCAAACCATCTACAAAAGAGGCGGGCAAGGCCGAGGCCGGAGAGGGAAAGACAGCTCCATCATCCAAAGCTGGGAGCAAGGCTGAAGCGAGGCCGAAAAAAACGAAGCCGAGGGCAAAAGCATGAAGCGCTTGACTATGGGGAATGAGGCAGTGGCCATGGGGGCCCTGGAGGCGGGGATGAGCTTCTTCGCCGCCTACCCTATTACTCCCGCCTCGGAAATCATGCATATCCTGGCTGAAAAGGAAGGCGAGATCGCTTTTGTGCATGCCGAGGATGAGATCGCCTCCATCCACCTCGCCATCGGAGCCAGCCTGGCCGGCTGCAAGGCCATGACCTCGACCTCAGGACCGGGAATGTCCCTCAAGCAGGAAGGGATCGGGCTGGCCCACATGATGGAGGCCCCGATGGTAGTGGTCAATGTCCAGCGTGTGGGCCCCAGCACCGGGATGCCCACCCTGCCGGCCCAGGGAGACATCCTCCAGGCCCGGCACGGCAGCCACGGGGACTACTCCCCCATCGTGTTCTATCCCTGCACGGTCGCCGAATGCTACCGCTACACCATCGAGGCCTTCAATGCGGCCGAAGAGTCCCGCAGTCCGGTGGTCCTGCTCCTGGACGGATACCTGGCCCACCTGTCAGAGACGGTGGACCTGTCCCGGATCAAGATAGACCCCAAACCCCGGTCCTTCAAACCTCTGGGAACCGGGCGCCGGCACTTCACGGGCCTGCTGGAAAAAGGCGGCATTCCCCGCACCAAGGACACGGCCTACTACCGCGAGTGGTACCAGCGCATAAAGACCAAGATGCAGAAGACCGCGGACCGATATCGCTTCTACAACTATATGGAAAACCCGGAATCCGACACGCTGCTCATCGCCTTCGGCATCGCGGCCCGGGTCATCTCACCCCTGAGGTCCCGATACTCGATCTTCACGCCCATCACCATGTTTCCGTTCCTGGAGCAAGAACTGGCAGAAGCCGCAGCCAAGCACGACCGGGTTATCGTGATCGAGATGAACGACGGACAGTACTGGGGCGAGGTCCAGAAGACCCTCATACGCAGGGTGGAGAGCATACCCATCCTGGGCGGTACCATCCGCCTGAATGAGATCAAAGAGATACTCGATGCACTATAAAGACTACGTGAAATGGGCCCGCATGCCGTCGACCTGGTGCGGCGGCTGCGCCATTGGCATCGTGTTCAAGCAGTTGACGTTCACCCTGGCCAAGATGGGGGTTCCGCGTAAGAACCTGGTCGTGGTGTCAGGCATTGGATGCAGCGGGCGGGCCGCCGGCTACTTCGATGTAGACAGCGTGCATGCCACACACGGGCGGGCCATCCCCGTTGCCGAGGGAATCAAGCGGGGCAATCCCAAGCTCAGGGTGATCGTGTTCAGCGGGGACGGCGACCTCTCAGGCATCGGAGGCAACCACCTCATCCACGCGGCACGCCGGGACATCGACCTTACCGTCATCTGCATCGACAACGAGATCTACGGCATGACCGGCGGGCAGATGGCGCCCACCAGCAAGCGGGGAGCCAAGACCCTGACCAGTCTGAAGGGCAGCGATTACTATCCTATCAACCTGCAGGGCCTGATCACCTCCACGCCCCGCCACTTCTACGCGCGCGGATCCGCCTTCCGGATCAACCACCTGCAAAAATGCATAAAGCAGGCTTTGGAATGGGAAGGTTTCGCGTTCGTGGACGCCATCTCGTACTGCATCGAGAACCACGGGCGCAGGCTGGGATTCAAGAGCTCCTTTGAGATGCTGGACAAGATCAGGGCGGATTACAGGATCAATTCCAAGCCGGAGGGGCTCCTCCAGCCCAATGAACTGGGGGTCATCAATAATGAAGGTTAGAGCAGGGAAACCCGCGGACTGCCCCCGCATCAACACGCTGATGGGCCGGCTGATCGACGAGATCTATGCCGGCGAATCCGAAAAAGTCAGGCGCATCCTCAAGGCTAACTACACCAAGGACGGGCTCAAGGAGATGTGCAGCGAGAAGCAGACCCGGATGTTCGTGGTGACCGCCGACCGCAAAATCGTGGGCTTCCTTTTCGGGTGGCTCTTCCACAACGTGTTCACCGTGTACTGGATCTACGTGGAAAAGCCCTACCGGGGAAAGGGTGCGGTCAAGGCGCTGCTGACCTATACCGAGGCGGAGCTGTTCCATAAGGGCTGCTACAAGCTCGAGATGTACGCCTATGCGGAAAACAACCGCTTCCTCAATTTCTGTCAGAAACTGGGATTTAAACAGGGCGTGCTGATTCGGAAAAGCATGTTCGGATTCAAGATCCGCAACATCTACAAATACATCGGCGAGTGCGGTCCCGAAGACAAGGTCAAGACCATCAAGATCATCGGGGAGGCTGGCCAGGGTGTCAAGCTCATGTCCTATACCCTGGCTTCCATCCTGGCCAAGCTGGGGAACGAGGTGTCGCTGAACCTGGAGTACGATTCGGCGGTGCGGAGCGGGACCATAAGTGCCGACCTGATCTACTCCGACGATCCCATCGACAATCCCATCATCGACGAGGCGGATGTCCTCATCAAGTTCACACGCACACGCGACTGGTTCCCGGCTCGCGACCTGGTGATCGACGAGAGCCTGTGCGGCACCAAGAGCCTGGAGTGCAACATCCAGAGCAAGCAGGGTGTCAACTACGGATTCCAGGATGTGGCCATCTCCAAGTTCGGCAGCAAGATCTACATCAACATGATCGCCATGGGCCGCATCCTGCGCTACATCGGCGTCAACATCATGCTGCTCAACATCGAGGACCTGCTCCCGCCCAAATATGTGGAGAAAAACCTGGCCGCCATCAAGTACGGGTTCAACTTCCGGGACGATACTTAAAATTTAAAATTCTTATCGTGCAAAGGACCATTCCATGAGCGAACAGAAAAAAAGCTGGGGCCTGTACTTCTTCCCCGTGTTCTCATCCGTGCTGCTGGCGGCACATTTCTCACGCGTGGATCTGAAAGGGATGGCGCTCCTGTGCCTGCTCTTTCCTTTGGTCCTCCTGATCAAAAAACGCTGGGCCCTGCGGATTTTTCAGCTCTACCTGTTGCTCGGCGCGGGGGTCTGGATCCAGCGGACCCTGGTCCTCCGCGGCCTGCGCATCGAGGCGGGCGAGCCCTGGTTCAATCTGGTCCTGATCCTGGGTGGAGTGGCGCTCTTCACCCTGATCTCCGCGCTTGTTCTGGAAAAGAAACGCTTCAAGGAGCCGTATGCCGGATGAGGTAAAGAGCGATGGCCCGGGATACGGCCCGCCCCTGGCGGCCTTCCTGGCCACCGGGACGCTGCTCACCTTTGTGCACCTCAAGGTCGAGCCGGACATGCTGCTCCTGGAGAGGTTTTTCCCCGGCAAGGGTCTGATCGAGGTCGCGTTTCTGTCCCTGTATGCCGCCTGGATCACCCGAAAATACCTCAAGGCCAGGGCCACGGCTGGGCTGCGAATCCGGATCTGGATGCTCTTCTCCGCAGTATTTTTCCTGCAGTTCGGGCTGGGTCTGGCCGGGATCGATCAGTGCCTGATGACGGGAAAGCTTCATCTCCCCATTCCAGCGCTGATCCTGGCCGGTCCGATTTTCCGCGGTGGAGGCTTTTTCATGCCCATTCTCTTCGTCTCCACGGTCCTGCTGGCGGGAGCAGCCTGGTGCAGCCATCTCTGCTACATCGGGAGTTGGGACAATGCCCTGGCACGGTGGAGCCGCGTGCAGAACAATCCCCGCTGGTGGAAGGCAGCCCGCGGCAGCATCTTGATCGCCGTGATCCTGAGTCCACTGGTCTTCCGCTGGACCGGCCTGGGGGGCGGCCCGGCCTTGGCCAAGGCCCTGGGTTATGGCCTCACGGGCGTGCTGGTGATGGTCCTTTTCTCACGACATCGAGGCACCATGGCGCACTGCACCATCTACTGCCCTATTGGACTGCTGGCGAACTGGATCGGGCGTTTCAATCCCTTCCGGGTGTGGTTCGATCCGAACTGCGACGGATGCGGCGCCTGTAATCGCTCGTGCCGCTACAACGCACTCACGGCAGACGATATCCGGAAACGGAAGCCCGGAATTTCCTGCACGCTGTGCGGGGATTGCCTGTCCTCATGCCCAAAAAACGCCCTGAGCTACGCCTTTTTCAAGCTGGGGCCGGAGAGGGCCAGAGCCGTGTTCGTGGTTACGGCCCTGACCTTGCACGCCGTGTTTCTGGGCGTGGCCAGGATCTGATCTTCTCGCCGGCTGGGCCGAAAAGTCTAGTCCTGCTTAGGAATGAAACCGATCCGGTCGAAGGGATTGATAACACTGGTGGTGATGTTGCGCAGGTGGGAATTGACGCGCTTTAAAAAGCGGACATAGAGGACCATGGCCGCCGCATCACCAGGGTGGATCGACGAGTCTTTCTCCTGCACAACATCCTTCACACGATCGTCGCAGACATCGTTGACCCAGGCGTATTTCTCCAATAAGTCCAGGGCCAGCACATCATCCTCATCGGTGAAACACTTTTTGGTCTGGATGAAGTTATCCTCTACCCCCTCTTCTATGCGAACCAGTTCCTCCTCGACTTGACCTCCATGCAGTTTGCCTGGGTGGTCGAGCGCCAGCTCCACCATGTTCTTGGTGTAGTCGCCGATTCGTTCGATATCGATGATGATGCTCACCAGGGCCAGTCCGCTGGCGAGATCGGTTGTCCCCTGCAGGGCCAGGTGGTTGAAGACCATGCGCCGGACTTCGCGCTCATAGGAGTTGACCTGTTTGTCTCGCTTTTTGATCCCGAGGTCGATCTCGCTATCATCACGGTGGCGCAGAGATTCCCTTGCCTCGCGGAACATGTCGAGCGTGATGTCCAGCATCTCGAACGAGCGCCGGTAGGCCTGGTCCATCAGTGTGTCTTTCTTGAAGATTGCCAGCCATTTCTTAAACATGCCAAACTCCTTCTATCTGAGCAGTGAGATAAAAAATAAGGGAATGAGGAAAAAAACCACGATAATATAGACAATGGGGACATATTTGTGTTTCACAGAAATCCGTGCAAATTTTTCCGCAATTGTTATAGGGACGACCCTGAGAGGCCACCAAATCACAATACCCGTGATATTGAAAATCAGGTGTGAGAAGGCCACGATGATGGCGGAGAGATTTCCGGTCACCAAGGCGGCCAGGATGGCCGTCACGGTTGTCCCGATGTTGGCCCCCAGAGTGTAAGGAAAAATCTGGACCAGTGTGAGAAGCCCGCCGGCTGCCAGAGGGACGGCCAGGGATGTGGTGATGGAGCTGCTCTGGACCATGGCCGTGAGCAAGAGCCCCACCAGGAATGCCCGGCCGGCGGTCTTAAACAGGTAGCGGTCGAACCAGGCCTCAGCTTTGGCCACGACCAGGACCTTCAACGACTTGACCATGCGCGTCAGAGCCAACAACAGGCAGAACAGGGAGATGATCAACAAGATCCAGGGATGGTCCCCGATAATGCTGAGAAGCATCTCTACCAACGGCTTGGTCAATGCCTTGACCGGGCTCAGAAAATTCAATCCGCCGATATTCTGGAAGTTCTCCCCCATAAACGTCGCGATCCGGCCCAGGAAATTCGTGAAGTACTGAAGGGGGAAAAGGACCAGCACAGCAAGTACATTGAAAAAATCATGGACAAAAGCGGTAGATACGGCCCTTTCGTATTCGATCTTCCGGTTGATCTGGGTAATCGAGACCATGGTGTTGGTGACGGATGTTCCGATGTTGGCGCCCATGATGATGGGTATGGCGTTGGCCACATTCAGGGCACCGCCTGCCACCAAACCCACCACGATGGAGGTCGTCGAGGAGGAGGATTGGATGATCGAAGTCGAGAGGATTCCGATAAACAGCCCCACCAGGGGATTGGTGGTGGTGGCGATCAGAGTCTCGGCCAAGCCCTTGCCGAACATCTTGAGAGAGGTGCCCATGAGCTCCAGGCTGAACAGAAAAAGATAAAGCGAAAGGACCAAAAACAGGAGACTGAACAGCGTAATATGGCGGGTGTAGAAGCGGCCCAATGCTTGCATCCGAACTTTTCCTTGTTCTGAAAAATTGCCGGGAATTTTACTCCGGATTCCGTCTCAAGCCGCTTATATCACAAGCCCATAATCGTGTCAAAATCCTATCTGAGAAATATTCCGGGATGCGGCGGCAAGCCGGGGAAGGATGGTTATGCTGCCGGAAAAGTTATAAGATAAAAGCATGTCATCCCGCCTCTCAGCATATGACGCTCCGCCCTTCCGCCCGCCCAACGAGGCAGGCAGCGCGCTCATCCGGGTGACCCGGGGCTGTCCCTGGAACCGCTGCACCTTCTGCGCCATGTACAAGGCGGAGAGGTTTGCAGCCAAGCCTTTAGAGGAGGTCAAGGCGGATGTCCTGACGGCCCGCGAGATCTACGGCGAGGCACGGAGCATATTTCTGGGAGACAGCGACAACCTGGTGCACAAGGACCTGGCAAAGATTGTGGCCTCTGTCCGGCAGGTCTTTCCCGAGGTCCGGCGCATCACGACCTATGCCCGGGCCAAAACCGTGGTTAAGCGTCGGGCGGAATTCCTGAAGAAGGTGCGCGAGGCCGGGCTCGACCGGCTGCATTTCGGCCTGGAATCGGGCGACGGTGTAGTCCTGGACCGGTTGTGCAAGGGTGCCTCGCCGGAGGACATGGTCAAAGCCGCACAGAAGGCCCGGGAGGCGGGCTTCGAAGTCTCATTCTATGTGCTGTGCGGAGCTGGAGGGAAGGACCGATGGCGGGAGCATGCGGTGAACAGCGCCCGGGTCCTGAATGCAGCCGCACCCGACTTTATCCGCTTGCGTACGCTGACCGTCCAGGCCGGCACCCCGCTGGACAATGCCCTGAGGGCAGGAGAGTTCGAGCTCACGCCTCCTCGCGAGCGGCTGGAAGAGGTCCGGCTGTTCGTGGAGAACCTGGATCTTGAGGGATGTTTCCTGGCCAGCGACCATTTGACCAACTATCTGTGGGAAGGAGACACCGTCATCTACCAGGGCATAGCCGGGGAGCTGCCCGGCGAAAAGGAGCGCATGCTCCGCACGGTGGAAAGGGCCATCACCCGGGTCGAAGCCTCGGTTCAGGAGATCAGAGACGCCAACCACCTGTATCAGGAAAGGATCATCACCCGACTCTAATCAAAATCGAGGGAGCGGGTGTCGCCGTAGATGTGCTTCAGGAGCAGCAGGGCCTTGGGCGGGGGGATGTCCATGAATTCGATCCCCACTTCGAAGAGCTCGTCTTCATAGACGGGTGTGACCCAGCGCACCTGGCCCTCCAGCACGAGCACCTTGCGGGTCCTGGACAGTACGAGCCGGACGCTCATCCGAGAATGAGCCGAGAGTTGGACATTGGTGAGAATGCGCAGCCCCCCTGTAGAGATATCCTGGGTCAGGACCTGGACCGATTTTTGACCATTCGGCAGAGGATCGCCGGAGCTCAGAGACAGCGAAACCTGGTTCTCCTCTTTACGGCGGGGTTCCTTACGGCGGTTTTTCATGTCCATACAGCCCTACTCTCTTTAGTCGAACCCTTTTTGCAGTTTTGAGAAATCAATCTCGCTCGCAGATAAAAAACCCGACGATCAAGCGGGCCTGCAAAGCTCCATGCCCCTCTTTTATACACCAATTCAGGCTTGAAATCCATAGGACTAATCTGCTATACCTGGTTGGAACGACTTGACCTTGAAAGGTGATCATGCGCTCGATCCTACGCAAAGCTCTGAAGATCCTCCTGATCCTGCTGGGAGCGTTGGCCCTGCTGTTCGTCCTGGTCCTGTACTTCATGCGTCCCCGCACACCGGACATCAAGGGCCCCTCCGGCAGGCAGCTCTCGGACAGCGTCGCTTCTCTGGAAAGAATTACTCTGGGAGGCGAAGAGCAGTGGATCCTTATCCGGGGACAGGACCGGTCGCATCCGGTGCTGCTCTTCCTGCACGGGGGCCCGGGCATGCCCATGATGTATCTGGCGCATGCCTTCCAGCGCCACCTGGAGGACAGCTTCGTGTGTGTGCAGTGGGACCAGCGGGGCGCCGGCAAGTCGTTCCGCAAAAACCTGCCTATCGAAAGCCTGACCGTGGAGCAAATTCTTTCCGATGCCCACGAGCTCATTTTACAGCTCCGCTCACGTTTCGGACAGGACAAGGTCTATCTGGCCGGACATTCCTGGGGGAGCTATCTTGGGATGCTTCTGGCCCAGCGCCACCCGGAGCTGTTCCACGCCTACATCGGCATCGGGCAGGTGGTGGATGAGGTGCGTGCCCGGGAGATCGCCGAGCGCTTCATCCGGGAGCGAGCCATCGAGACCGACGATCAGGAGGCGCTGCTCGAGCTCAACACCCGGGGTGCGGCAGTGCACGAAAAATGGTTGTTCAAGTACGGTGGCGTGCTCTTCGGGAAAACAGGCTATTCGTCCTTCATCTGGGCAGGCTTGAGGGCGCCGGAATACGGCTTCTTCGACATCCCCAAGGTCGGGAAGGGTTCGTCCTTCTCCTCCCGGCACATGCAGTACGACGCCATCAGAGGCCCGCTCATGGAGCATGTCAGCGAGGTGCAGATCCCGGTGTATTTCATCGCCGGGCGCCACGACTACACCACACCGTCCGAGCTGGTGGAGGAATATCTCACGCTCTTGAAGGCCCCGCAGAAACGCCTGATCTGGTTCGAGCGATCCGCCCACTTTCCCTTTTTCTCGGAACCGGAGGAGTTCGCCCGGATACTGGGGGACATCCCCCAAAGGGACACCCTACGTTAGCTTGAGCGCCTCATCGATCAGTTCATCAAAAACCCGAGCAACATCTATAAACTCTATGTATTTCAACTGTCGTGATTCCTGTGTCTTGCCTAAACCTAAATAATCCGAACTTGGTTTATTAATCAGTTTATCCGGCTTGCCGCAGGCATAGAAAAGATAGCTGCTCCACGGATATTCTTCAAGCACATTTACAATTTTCGCACGCAGGGGATTACGTTCAATATAGCGAGCAGCTTCAAGAAGATATCTCTCGCTGTCGATGAGGAAACTCTTATATCGATTTTGGAAAAGAAAGCCAGCGGAATCATATTGTTTGCGAAAATAGTTCGCATAGCTCTGGAGAATTCCCTGCATAAATTTTGGTAACTCCATGGAGACGTCTAACTTCAGTAAAAGATGAATATGATTGTTCATCAAACAATAGTGCAGGATGGAAATAGAAAATATTTCCAGATACTTTGTAATAAGACCCGTAAAGACTCTATAATCCTGATCTTGTTTAAAAAGGGCCCTACGATCATTACCTCTGGTCAGAATGTGATAATGACCACCATCTACCAATTTTCTGCCATGTCTCGGCATGATTAATATCCTCATACTAAGAAACGAAAACATCATGGATAGTTTCTCGCCAAGCCTGGACACAAAATCTTAGATATTATACAAATAGGGTGTCCCTTTGGGGGACGTCCCCCAGTATGCAACGCTCCGGAGCGAACCGGAGTTTCAGATACTTAAAGGAGAAGAACTATGACCAGAACCATAAAACCGTACGTGATCCTGCTGTGCTTGCTTTTGGCTGCAACGAGCCAGCTTTACTCCCAGAAGATCGAGACAGTGGATGGGGTAAAGCTCATCCACAACCAAAAGGACGGAAAGTGGGGATTGAATTCCGAGCTGGCCATCGAGTTCGTCAGGAACATCGGTGAGCTGGATTCCGACGACGAGAACATCCTCTTCCACCAGCCGGCCGACATTGCCTTCGACCGGGATGGGAACATCTATGTGCTGGATGCGGGTAACCAACGCATCCAGAAGTTCGGGCCGGACAGCACCTATCTCGCCACCTTCGCCCGCCAGGGAGAGGGCCCGGGCGAACTGCAGTTCCCGCTGTCCCTGGACATCGACAGCCAAGGATACATCTATGTCCCGGACATGGGGAACCAGCGCATCCAGGTCTACAAGCCCGATGGAATCGCCCACAAGGGCATATCCATGGACCGCACCCCGCTGGGTACCATCCGGATGCATCCTGACGGCTTCATGCTGCAAGGAACCGGGGGGAACATCATGATAGGACCGGGAGGCATGGACGGCGAAGCCGCTCCTCCACCACTGCTAGTGGTACGCAGCCCAGAAGGCGAGGTGATCAAGGAATTCGGGGAACCCAAGGATTTTAAGGATATGCTCGTCAATCGCTTAGGGAACCAATACCAGTTCGCGATCGGCCCAGACGGGGCCGTATACGTGGCCTTCAGCTTCCAGAACCGGATCGACAAGTACACGCCGGGCGGAGAGCTGCTGTGGAAGGCAGACCGAAAGCTGGACTATGACACGGACGCCCCCAAAACCAAAGGCTCAAGGCGTGCCAGCGGCGGCAACGTCAGTATCG
>JBGUED010000019.1:0-13274 GCA_041821525.1 Candidatus Aminicenantaceae bacterium
CACGACAAATTCATCTGCAAAGGGATAGACCATGCGCCCGGTGAGGGACAGTTCATTGATCCGAGCCAGGGATTCGATGTAGACAGTCTTGATCCCCTTCAAGCGGGCGAGGAGGAAAAACGGGACACACACTCCGGCCCCGGTCGAGACGACAACCCTAGGCTTCTCCCTGGTCAGCACCCTCCAGGCCAGGAAAAGATTCCGGACCAGGTTCTTGACGTTCCGGTTGGTGGGACAATAGGCGGCATAGACCCTCTGGTCCTTCAGTACATACCGCGTGTCCTGGCGAAGGAATGTGACCCAGAAGTGATCGTCGGCGCTCCATGCCTCTCGCAGGCAGTACAGCTCGTAAAAATGACCTCCTGAGGAGCAGACCAGGCAGACCTTCATGTCCTCGCTCCCTGCTCCTGCCGAACATCCTCCTTGAACCAGAGAGAAAGATCCCTGCCCAAGAGGCGCTCCAGCTGGACGATGTCTGCCCGGCATCCTTCCAGGAGCCGCTGCCTCAAATCCGGGTTGAGAGTCGTGCGCTTGAGGAAAGCGCTCTTGATCCGGTATTTCGCGGGGGAGCGCAAACGGCGGGGAAGGAAAAGCTTGACGGCCGATTTCAAGGCGTTTGGCCTGTACACGAGATCCAGTGCGGCCTCCCCCATCTTTCCTCTGGGCAGGCCGGAGACGTTGTCTTTGCGGCGGGCCACCCGCTTTTCTCCTTGCGACACTCCCAGGAAATCGAAGACACTCAGGATGTTCTCGCCTACACGGGGAAAAAACTCCTCAAAGATAATCACCTGGACCTTGTCGAATCGATCCAGGTAGGCGCCGACTCCAGAGCTGTATTTGCTGAATGCAATATAATCATAAGAGAGCGAGAGATTCTCCTCTCTGCGGGAGGCCATGATATCGGGAGCGATGGCGGACTCAAAATCCATGTTTTCCCGCCGCTCACCCTTCTTCTGGAGGTATTGGGACCAGGCGCGGTCGGCGGGATTGCGGAGGGCGATGATGATCTTGACCTCTCTGAGACGCTCGCCATAGAGCGCGGACATGTTGGACAAGACGTGCTCGTGGTCTGATAGATACCAGGTGGACGCTTCACCCAGGATCTGGCCCTCGCGTGCCGGTTGAAACATGGCCAGATAATCGTCAGGTTCCCCGACGGCCCATTGCATCGGCCTTCGGGGAGGCAGGATATCCATGATCGGCTCCCGCTTCCAGCAGGAGAAGAACATGGGCTCCTTCTCAATCGGCATGAATATCCGAGGGTGGGCCGAAAGATAGGAATAGAGCGTGGAGGTCCCGCAGCGGGGCGCGCCCACGATAAAATAGTCCGGCAAGGAGACGGATGTTCCATTATATTCGATCAGCATATGCCCGCAAGCTCAATGTGTTCGTTATCAGAGAACCTGATTAAACTAAACCAATCCTATATAAAATTCAAGCATAACGCATGGCCGTACTGTGTAAGGTGGGGTGGGATTCACAGTGGGGGCGGCGTTGGTTGGGGTGGAAGGATGGCGGCGTCAGATTTTCATGGGCATGAGAACATATTTATAATCGATCTCATCATCTTCGTCTGTGCGCATGAGAATGGCGCTGTTTTCGTCTTTCAGTTCGATCCGGACCTTTTCCGATTTCACCGTTGTCAGAAAATCCAGGAGGTACTGTGCATTGAAGCCGATGTCGAATTCCGCGCCCTCGTATTCGATCCCCACCTCGTCCCTGGCTTCTCCCAGCTCCGGATTGGATGAAAAGAGGACGATCCGGTCTTTCTGGATGCTGAACTTGATGCCTTTGGATCTTTCTGTGGAAAGCAGGGAGACCCGGCGGATGGCATCGGCAATCTCTTCTCTGTCGAGCAGGACGGTATGGGGATTGTCTTCTGGTATGACGGCCTCAAAATTGGGGAATTTCCCTTCGATGACACGGGAGATCAGGGTTCTGGCCTGCACCCGGAAAAAAAGGTTGTTCTCATCCATATCGAAAATGAGGTCTGAATCGTCGAACTTCCTCAGTTCGTTCAGGGTCTTCTTGGACACGATCCCCCGGATCTCCTGGCCCACTTGCAGCGACTCCATGGGAAAAAACGTGTATGCCAGACGGTGACCGTCGGTGCTGATCAGCTCGATACTGCCGTCCTTCAGAATCATCAAGGCACCGTTGAGGTAGTATCTCTGCTCCTGTGTGATCGCACAGTAGACCCTGTCGATCATATCCTTGCATTTCTCGAGCGGGAGGGCGATGTTCTTCTCAAACCTGGGCTCGGGGACCTGGGGATAATCTTCTTTGGGAAGACAGAGAACCTTAAATTGGCTGGCTCCTGAGGTAATCTCCAACATGTTGTTCTCGTTCTGTTCAAAACGGACATCTATGGCGCCGGAAAGCGACTTGACTATCTCGAAGATCTTCTTGCCGGACACGGTGATTGCCCCGGTCTCTTCGACTTCCGCGGGGAAGTGGGTCTTGAGTCCAACTTCGAGATCGGTCCCGGTCAGCTCCACATGGTTCTCTTCGGCCACGATCAGAATATTAGCCAGGATCGGCATAGTATTCCTTTTTTCCACGATCCCCTGCAGGAGCTGAAGTTCGCTAAGAATTTCGTCTTTTGCTATCGAAAATTTCATTTTTCCACCTTTCCACAGCGCTTTTTCTTTCTTTATATATAATACGTTAGGTTATGTAATAAGAATAAGAAATGCAAATAAAATGTGCATAACTCATGTATCCTGCTGATTCCTTAATGAATATAGCCGATAATTTTGTTTAATTCCCTGTTGAATTCAGGGTCATCTCCTCTGAGTTTCTCTATCTTGCGTATACTATGGATGACTGTAGTGTGGTGTTTTCCACCGAATTTTTTCCCAATCTCCGGTAGGGAGGTCTTGGTAAGCTCCTTTGAGAGATACATGGCTACCTGACGCGGAAAGGCGATCTTGGGCGAGTTGTTCCGGGCCTTGAGCTGGGTGAGATTAATCTTGTAGTGACGCGCCACGAGCTTCTGGATATTTTCAATGGTAACCAGCGTGGCCGAGGAATCAAGGAGGCCCTTGAGCGCCTCCTTGGCCAGGTCTAGATCGATGGGCTCCCCCTTGAGAGAGGCGTATGCGATCACTCTGCGGAGATAACCTTCCAACTCCCGGATGTTGGAATGCACCTTGTCAGCGATAAACAGCGCTACGCTTTCGGAGAGGTATATCTCCTCCATTTCCGATTTCTTCTTGAGGATTGCGATCCGGGTCTCGATGTCGGGAGGCATGAGGTCGGCGATTAGGCCCCATTCGAACCTGGAGCTGAAGCGCTCCTCAAGGTTCGGGATCTCTTTGGGGGGACAGTCGCTGGAGATGACAATCTGCTTCTGGCTGTCGTAGAGGTGGTTGAAGGTATGGAAGAACTCTTCCTTGGTCCTTTCCCTTCCGGCCAGATAATGGATGTCGTCCATGAGAAGCACATCGATGCTGCGGTACTTCTGCCTGAAATCCAGCACCTTGCCGTACTGGAGGTGATTGATCAGGTCGTTCATGAACCTTTCTGTAGTGACATACAGGACCTTGAGTCGGCGGTCGTCTTTGAGGACATGGTGCCCGATGGCGTTCATAAGGTGGGTCTTCCCCAGTCCGGCGCCACCGTAGAGATACAGCGGATTGTAGGATTTTGCGGGATTTTTCACCACGGCCGATGCGGCGGCATGTGCGAATTGGTTGCAGGAACCCACCACGAAGTTATCAAAGATGTAGTTGGGATTGAGATTGGGGTTGAGCAGGGAGCCGTGTTTTGAGCGGCGTTCATGAGGGGAGCGCCGCATGAAGGATGTGGGCGTGTCTTCATAGATATACTTGATGTCGTAGGCCTTATCGTAAATATTTTGGCAACAGCTGTTGATGAGGCTGGAGTAATGAAAGGACAGCCAGTCCTTAAAATACGAGTTGGGGACCTTGATGTAGAGGGCGTCATTCTCCTGGCCTATATACACGGTGGGCTCGAACCAGGTTTCATAGCTCTTCTGGTCGATACGCTTTTTTATTTCACCCTGGATCTGAAGCCAGAGGTTTGTTTTTTCAGACGGCTCCATGGTTGCTCTCGACTTTTCCACAGAAATATCCACAACTGTGGAAAATTAACGGTCTTCGATTTAATATATTTGATTTTGCCCGGGAATGCAAAAGCCCACGTATAATAGCACCCCTGTTTGGTGAATGCAACGAAAAAAAAGAAAAAATATTCAGAAGTCAAAACCGATCCAGAACTTGGTCATCCACCCTGTTATTACGGTCCAATCGAAGGGAGATTTCATCGAGTTCCAGGCCAGGCCCTTGACAAATTCAACGTGCATAGGCATCCCCAGGAAGAAGAACTCGACTCCGAAGCCGTATGAGCCCTGGGCCTCAGCCAGGATAAAGTCCTCCTGGCCCTCGGGAGTCAGGATGGGGAAGTAGAGCAGGCTCGGATTGTCACCCAGCTTGCTGCGCGTGACATCGAAGAATGCGACGCCCCGGACCGGGCCGAAGGGCCCCAGGAGGGTGAAGGCCGCGTTGACCAAGGGGAGGCGGAACTCCAGATTCGCGTACCAGCCCTCGGTCCCGATGATGCTGTAGAAATAGGCGGAGCGCACTTCGTTGTTCCCGCCCCAATAATTTACGTAGGGATTCTTGCCCCGGCTCATAAAACCATTGAACCGGAAGGCGAACAGGGTGTCGCCGCCCAGATAGAGGTACTGGCGGTAGTCCAGCGAGACGGAGGTGTTCTGGAGGAAGGTATGGGAGATGGGCAGACTCTGGGTAAGGGAGAGGCGGAAGGTGTTGCCTTTGGCAGGGCCGTAGCTCTTGAAGCGCGTGGTCTCCCCCACCAGCGCCAGGGAGAAGGGGACCATGTTGCCGTTATAGAAATAGTTGTACCCGCCGACCCTGGGATCAGTAATCTGGTTGATGTACGGATTGTAGAAGTCCTCGTTGAAATAGCTGTATCCGACGGTTGCCTCCAGGCGGTAATACAGGCTGAACGGATAGGAGCCCATCATCGAAACGCCGGAGATTTCCCGTGTCGCCATGGCGTCCCGGTAGCTGAGCAGGTTGTACAGGCTGGGATCGTAGTACGCATAGGAGGGGTAATAGAATATCGTGTAGGCATAGGCCTGCGCCATCCATTGGAAGCGGTTCTTCATGTTTGCGTAGGTCAGGGAGTAGTTTCGGAAGCTGCGCACCTGATAGGCCGTGAAGTTGAACATGTGGTCGTGGAACAGGTCACCGAAGGTAACGGAGGAGCCGCCGTATATGGAACCGTCGGTGGAGACCACGGCCTCGACAGGGGGGCGGCCCACGATATACAGTTTGCCCAGTCCTGTATATTGCGCGATCTTGTCCTCCTCGATCTCGATTTTGACCGAGGGCTCGAAGCGCTCCAGCTGTTCTTCGGGCTCCAGTTCGTCAGCCTGGATAGTGCGCTCCAGCTCCGGTTCGAATTTGCTCTTGAAGAGCTGGAAGGCCCCCTTGTTGAAGGCGGCGAAGATGACCTTCCCCTCTTCCCTGGGATCCGGAACGGGAAGGAAGCAGCCCGTCCGCACGTCGGTATAACGCCAAATCTCCCCGGTCTCGAGCCGGATGGAGTAGATGTTGTATGCGTCACGCGCATCGCTGGCGAAGAAGATCTCCCCGGAATCTTTGGAAAACTCAGGCGTGATAGTATTGCCGCTGCCGAAGGTCAGCTGCGTCTTTTTCTTCAGGTTGTCCGTAGGAGAGACAAAGAGCTTGTCAAAGGCGTCGAGGCGGATGGTATAGGCCATCAGCTCTCCGTCGGGGGAGAGGGTTGCGGCCTTCTCGAACAGTTCATCCTGTGTCAGGTTGGCGCTCTCGCCCGTCTCCAAGTCGACCTTGAAGATGTCGCGCTGGCCCTGCTCAAAAGCGGAGAAAACCAGCTCTCGGCCTCCGGGATAAAAGGAGGGGGAGGCCGGAACGTCCTGGGGAAGTGGGATTTTCTTCAGTATGTTTCCCGAGAGTACGTCCACTAGGAACAGGGCATGTTTGTGGCCGGCGCGGGCAAAGAAGGCAACGGTATCGCCGTCGTGCGACCAGGCCACGTCCTTTCCGTTGGAGGGCTCGATCTCAAATTTGATGTACTCGTACTTCAGGGAGTACCCCTTTGTGAGGTTCTTGATCGGGCGTCCGTCCTCCACGCTGAACAGCATGATGTCCAGATCCAGGTCCCTGATGTTGTAGGTGACGACCGCGACCATGTCGCCCGAGGGGGAGACCGCGTGGCTGAAGGCGAACCAGTACTGGTTGACCGGGTATTCCGGGCCGAGCACGACTCCGTAGTTGTCGGGATTCTCCCGGGTGACAAAATCCTTATACTTTTCCCTCAGATGCTTTTTGAATTCATGCGTGAACTGGCGGTTGTCCATAGCAAAAGACTGCAGGACCGGATTCATCCGCCCCACCAGGGGGGAATTCTTCATCGTCTGCCAGAAATTGCGCACGCCGTTCCTGCCGAATTCATTTTCGATATAGTCATATATGGCGTGCCCGAAATCATAGGCCGGATCCCGGATGAGCGGGTATTGGGAAAACAGCATTCCTGCGCGGTTCAGTTCTGGGATGCGGTCGTTGAGCACGGCATCCCGGACGATGAGCTCAGACCACGAGGACCAGCGCTCGGTAGCATATTCGGAAAAACCCTCGAAGACCCAGAGGGGCGGCTGGCTCACGGCATAGACCACTCCCCCGGGACTCCCCCACAGGAGGTCGAACTGGAAAATGTGCGAGAGCTCATGGAGCATGAGGTCATACAGGTCGTCGACGGGCATGTCTCCCTGGATCGCGACGCGGAAGAGGAGCGGCTCGGACACGCCCAGTGCCCCTTCCGGCGGCTGGAACAGGTTGGACTGCTGGAAGTCGGTGGTCGTCTTGTAGTAGAGCAACGGGACCTTGGCGGAGAGTTGGTGCTTGATCTTGTCGCTGATCTGGGCATAGGCGCTTTCGGCCAGCTGTGCCACGGTCTGCAGCATTTCGGTGTCTTTAGTGTAGTAGTAGATATCGAAGTGCTCGGTGGCATAGGATTCCCAGTTAAAATCGGTGTACATCACGCGGTTCTTCCCATAAAATTGCGTGTAGGCGATCTGAGCGGTCAACGTACTCACGCCCAGGAGAAAGATCAAGAATATGAAAGGGAGCCTTCTCGTTCCTGTGCCCATGGTTTCTCCTCGATCAGTGGATGATGAGATAGCGGTCCTGGATCTTGTTTCCCCCCATTATCTCGCGGAAGAGCTTCTCCTTGATCTGATAGGCCAGATCAAAGAAGGCGAAATAGGCCGTCTGGTTGGGGTTGGAATACGAACGCTGTTCCTTGAACTCCTGATGGTAGAGGTTGATCCCAGATTCGGAATCTATGATGTGTATCTGTATGTTCAGGCTGTAGAATTTCTGTGTTTTCAAATAGTCTCGGTCTGGGAAGGGGGTCTCCTGTTCCCTGCCTTTCTTGTGGATCAGAGCCTTGCGGGTTTCATCGGAGTATTCGACCGTGCCGGAGAAGATCACGGCCCTTTTTTTGCCCAGGTCGAGGCTTTTCCAGAAATCCCGGTCTTCGAATACGGATTCGTCAGAAAGGGGGGCCGTGAGCAGGTCGACCTGAGTCTCCAATTCCACGGAGAGCTCTGTAGAGAGGTAGTCCCGGAGCTCTCGGTTAATGTCAAAATCCTCGACCTCGGATTTCAGAAGAAAATCCCCGACAACAATGCCGTCGAAGTCTGCCAGTCGTACATCCGCCCTGCGGGGGATGCGGAGCTGCAGGCGGAAGTAGTCCATGCTGGAACACGACGCTGTCAAAAGCACCAGAAGCCCGAGCGGCCATCGCCATCTATTTGATCTCTGCATCCTTTTTTTCCTTTTTTTCGGGCCGTTGGATCTGTTCGATCTGATCCAGGTTCGCCTGGAAGTTTTTGAAGTTGGCTTGGACGTATTGGTTGTCAGGGGCCAGCGCAAGCGCCTGCTGATATTCCCGTTCTGCATCCTGCCAGAGGCCCGCCCGCTCGTAGGCGACACCCAGGTTGTTGTGAGCCGCCGCTGAGTCGGGATCCTGTTCCAGCACCTTAAGCCAGCGGAAGATGGCTTCATCCCACATCCTGCTCTGAGCGGCCTGAATGCCGAACATCATCTGGTTTCGATATGTCACGGGCCCGCAGGCGCTAAAGGCCAGGCACAGAAGAAGGATTCCGAGTATTAAATAGAGGAATTTTGCATTCATCAAAATAGTCGACCTCAACTTTAAAAGGTAAGCTTTTTCACAAAGTTCGTCAAGTAACCCCGTATAGAGAGCAAGAATCGTACCATCAACGCTCCAGAGGTACCGCCCCGCAACAGGGAGATTGTGTCTCATTATGAGGACGCGGGTGTCCCATAATCCGACAGATGCGGGGGCCGATGCCGGCACCGAACGCCCTTCTATCCCGTGAAATCCTTGGGGGGGGCGATGCTTGGCTTTTCAGTGGATTTGTGGTATAAAATGGACTTCCTAAAACGAAGCTGAAAAATCGAGAGATAACCAATGCCGAAAGTTTGTGAGATCTGCGGAAAGGGCCCGATCTTCGGGCATAGCGTGAGCCATTCACATAAAGCGTCCCCAAAAAAGTGGCAGCCCAACCTGCAGAGGTTCAAGGCTGAGACAAAATCCGGAGTCAAGAGGATCTGGGTCTGCACCCGCTGTGTCCGCTCTGGAAAAGTCAAAAAAGCCGTCTGAATGATCAGTCGCGTTTCGCTGATTCGATCTCCTTGATCTCCGCAGCCTTCGTGATGATACTGTCCAGGTGTCTGATGTCCCGGATGGAGAGCACCAGCCTGATCCGTCCCTTCCCGTCCGCTGATGTGTCTACACGCGCCTGGGTGATGTTCCCCCCCTGCTTGGCGATCACAGCCGTCAGCTTGGCCAGCACTCCGGGTGTGTCCTGACTCACAATCACCAGGGCCCCTCTGTACTCTCCCTTGCTGGCCTCGTCCCAGGTCACGTCCACCATCCTCTGTGAGTCGAGCAGCTCCTTGACGACATAATGGCAGCGCTGGGCGTGGACAGTGATGCCTTTCCCCGATGTGATGTATCCGATGATGGGCTCCCCTTTGATGGGGGCACAGCACTTAGCCAGGTTAACAGGAGAACCTTCCCGGTCCTTGACCAGGATCCCGGCGGCCGGCCGGCCCGTGACCCGGGTGACCACCTTCTTGAAGAGCGGCTCCTTTCTCTTGATCAAGGCCGTGTCCGGAAATATCTTCTCCATCAGGCGGTGATCGAGGATGATCCTGCCGGATCCGATCAGGATGTAGAGGTCCTCCAGGCTGCGGATACGAAAAGGGACAGCATCCCGGACCTGCGCCACCAGGGGGGCCTCCTTCAGCATCTTCGAGGGGATCCGGAATTTCGCGGCCTCTTTGCGCCACAGGGTCCTGCCCAGGGATATGTGCTTGGCTCGCTCCTGCTGGTTGAGCCACCTCCTGAGGTGATGCCGGGCCGTGGAGGTGAATGCGATGTTCAGCCATTCCCGGCCGGGAGTCACGTCGGGAGAGGTCAGGACCTCAACAATGCTTCCCGGCTTGAGTACGGTCTTGAGGGAGGCGGGCTTACTGTCGATCCTGGCTTCATGGGCATGCAGGCCGATCTCGGAATGGATCTTGAAGGCGAAATCCAGGGCCGTGGCCCCCAAGGGCAGCGTAATGATCTTGCCCTTGGGAGTGAACACATAGGCCTCCTCAGGGATGAGGTTGGTCTTCAGGCTGCTCAAAAATTCACGCGGGCTTTTCCGCTCCTGATAGAGCTCTGCCATCTCCCGCAGCCACTGGAGCCGCTTGTCGTCTTTGTCCGTGGCGTCGGGCAAGGACTCCTTGTATTTCCAGTGTGCCGCGATCCCGTGTTCTGCGATATCGTGCATCTCATGCGTCCGGATCTGGATCTCGATGGTCTGTTTCTTGCCGGCGATGATGGTGGTGTGCAGGGCCTGGTAGTGATTGGGCTTGGGCATGGCGATGAAATCCCGAAAACGGGCTGGGAGGTGGGGCCAGCGCTGATGGATGATGCCCAGAGCGGCGTAACAGTTCTTGACGGAATTCGTAAGCAGGCGCAGGGCCATGAAATCGTATACCTGATCGAAGTCGATCTCCTGCTGCTTCATCTTGTTGAAGATGCTGTAGGACCGCTTGATCCGGTAGACGATCTCGGCCCGGATTCGGTTTTTCTGCATCAGCTCTTCCAGCTCGGCCTTGATCCCTTCCAGGCTCAGTTCGGCGTCCTTGCGCAGGGGCGCCACCAGCTTCTGGATCTTGAAAAAATGTTCCGGATTGACATAGCGGAACGCGAGGTTCTCCAGCTCCGCTTTGATGCGCCCCATGCCCAGCCGGTTAGCGATGGGGGCGTAGATCTCGAGCGTTTCCTGGGCGACCTGGGTTTGCTTGGACTCGTCCAGGAACTTGAGGGTCTTGAGGTTGTGGATGCGGTCGGCCAGCTTGATGAAGATCACCCGCAGGTCGTCTGTCATGGCCAGGATGATCTTGCGAATGGTTTCGGCGTGCCGACTCTCGGGAGAGGATTCCTGAACCAAACTGATCTTGGTCACCCCTTCTACCAGGTGGGCCGCGTCCTTCCCGAATTCCTGCTGGATTTCCTTGGGCGTCACGTCCGTGTCCTCCAGCACATCATGGAGCAGGGCAGCCGTCAGGGTGACCGCGTCCAGCTGCATGTCCGCTAACATGCTGGCGACCTCCAGCGGGTGGCTCAGGTAGGGCTCTCCAGAGCGGCGGACCTGCCCTTTATGGGCCCGGGCAGCGAACACATACGCCTTCTGAAGCTGGGTGATGTCACGTTCCGTGTAGTACGGTGAGACTTTGTCCAGAATATCGTTAAAGCGGATCATTCCCGGTTTTCTTCTTCGAGTATCCAGTTTACTGCATCTAACAGGTTCTGGGCAACATGTGCAGGCTCCGTTCCCTGAGCCCGCAGCTTGGCGAGGGTTGCCTGGCCGTATCCAGTCAGGACCAGCACGGATCTGGCCCCGAGGTTCCGTCCGAACTGGACATCGGCCACCTTGTCGCCCACCATGTACGAGCGGGATGTGTCGATCCCCAGCTCGGCGGCGGCCCGCAGCCCCATGCCCGGGCGCGGCTTGCGGCACTCGCAGTCTTTGTCATAGACGGGGATGCGGGAGGATACAAAATGCGGGCAGTAGTAGATGCCGTCGAAATGCGCTTTCTGCTGCCGGAACGCCTCCTGCATCCGATCATGGATATCCCTCAGCTGCGGCTCCTCAATCAGCCCCCGCCCCACGCCGGACTGGTTGGAGATGACGACGGCCAGCAGGCCGGCCTGGTTGATCTTGCGCAGGGCCTCGAAGCTGTAGGGATAGATCTCGACCAGGTCAAAGGAGTTGGGATATCCCACGTCCCGGTTTATGTTCCCGTCCCGATCCAGGAAAACTGCCGCCTTCTTCATGGCAGCCACCTCTGGCTGACAGCAAAGACCTCCTCGGGTGAGATGGATTCCATGCAGCGGTGATCGAAGGGACAGTCCCGGTAGGCGCAGGGCCAGCAGGCCGGAGGCTTGTGGAGGTAGGCCGAGGGTTCCTGAAAAGGGGCCGTGGCCTTCGGGTCGGTGGGGCCGAAGATTGCCAAGACAGGAGTGCCCAGGGCATTGGCCAGGTGCATGGGGCCCGAGTCGTTGGTGATACACAGGTCAGCGGCGTGGATGACCGCCGCCAGCTGGCGCAGGGAAGTGCGGCCCGCCAGGTTCACGGGGCTGGAGGCCAGCGGCTCGGCGATGGCCTCTGCGAGAGAGGCCTCGTTCTTGGATCCCACGATCACGATCTGCGCCTGCATTTGCTCCTGGAAGAGCGATGCCAGGGCACTGAAGCGCGCGGCCGGCCACCGCTTGGCCGACCCGAAATACCCGCCGGGATTGAGCAAGATCAGGGGGGTTCGCGAGGAAACGCCCTCGGCCGATAGCAACTCTTCCGCCTCCTGGATATCCTTCTGCTCGAGGGGAAAGGAAAGGACCGGCTCCGAAGCCTCCAGGCCCAATCCGGAGATCAGGCTCAGGTAGTATCGAACCTGATGGATGGTATCCTCCGGCGCTGGCCGGCGAACGCTCCTGGTGAGCAGGGCACGGCGGCCGTCGGCGGCATACCCCCATCGGTCGGGGATTCGGGCCCAGGCAAACTGCAGGGCGGAGCCGAAGGAATTGGTGAGCATCAGGCCCGCCTGGAATCCGTGCTCCTTCAATTCGTGGGCAGTCCGGCGCAGGGAGTTCAGATCAGACCGATCGGGCAGGGGGATCACACCCTTGATGAAGGGATAGGAGAGGAACAGGTCCTTTACCCATCGCTTGGCTGCAACCCAGATCTCGGTCTCGGAATCACCTTGAATCAGGCTATGGATCGCAGGGACGGCCAGGATCGAGTCCCCAATCCAGTTGGGGGCCCTGACCAGGATCTTCATGGTTTGTCCAACCGTCAACTGGTAGAAGAAGACGTTTGGCTCTTTTCTGCCGAGGCAGATTCCTTTTTCACTTTGCCGGTTTCGGTCTTGGTGGGCTCCTTGGCCTGGGGCTTGCCCTCCGGCTTCTCGGCCCCAGCGCCCTTGCGCGGGTAATCGTTGATGTACCAGCCCGATCCTTTGAACTGGATCGCAGAACTGGAAATGAGCTTCCGGAGCGGCCCCCCACACTGGGAGCAGACCTTCAGGGGTGCATCCGAGACCTTTTGGATGGTCTCGACCACATCTCCACATTGTGTACATTTATATTCATAAAGCGGCATGGTTTCCCTCGAATGAAAGCCATATTATAGCAAAATATGAAGTTAAGTCCAGTG
Organism: Candidatus Aminicenantaceae bacterium; assembly: GCA_041821525.1. Taxonomy (GTDB): domain Bacteria; phylum Acidobacteriota; class Aminicenantia; order Aminicenantales; family Aminicenantaceae; genus JAUXEH01. The sequence goes on from JBGUED010000019.1 coordinate 12,830, forward strand.
ATTCCTCTCTCTGAATCAGCGGAAAACTTGAGCTTCGAAGACCTGGATCTCTGCACCGGAGCGCCAGGCATCCTGGGGCAGCCCGGCCTTCAGGCAGGCCTGCTGGAGAAAGGTCTGGCGGTCCCATCCGTTGTCAATGGGAACCTGCGGCAGGAGCAGGCCGCGGCGGTCGCCGAGGGATATGATCAGCCCGTGTTTCCCCACCTTGACCTGGTTGGGGTCGCTGATCTTGCGGGGGACAGAGAGAACGGAGATCTCGACTTCGAGCGATTTGAGCTCGGAGGACGTGACCGGTGGGAATCGGTTATCCCGGGTGGCGGCGTAGATGGCAGCCAGGGTCACGGTCTTGCAGAGGGGAGCTATGGGCTCGACGAATCCGATGCAGCCGCGCAGGCGACCCTGTTTCGTCAACGTGACGAATGCCCCTGCAGGGCTGTGGAGCCCC
>JBGUED010000020.1:0-13208 GCA_041821525.1 Candidatus Aminicenantaceae bacterium
CCGAGATGGTCATCGCGGAGGAGGAGGGCTTCCAGGAGAGGATCGGCAATCTGCAGCGGCGCCTGGGCCAGAGCCTGCGTTTCACGGCACAGGAACAGAAGCACCGGGTCCTGCATCTCATCCGGCACCCGGTGTTCCAGAGTTTCAAACTGCGTATCCTCAACCTTGCTCAAGCCGTGGATGAGCTCGAGCTGCGAGCCCTCAACAGCCTGCGCCGGCATTCCTTGAAAATCACGGAGGCCAGGTCGAGGACGCAGCTGATGGAAGAACGAGCCCGCAGCTTGATAGCAGCGAAACTCCAGGCCGTCAAGGCCCGTTGGGAGCGCTTGTCTGCGGAACTGCACACGTTGAGCCCTCTCAATGTGCTGAAAAAGGGCTATACGGTGTGTTGGGCTCCGGACGGGCGCACCCTGCTTCGAAGCGCAGGCGAGATCCGGTCCGGGGAAGATTTGACGGTTTCTTTTTTTAAGGGGGAGTTTTCCTGCCGTGTGACACAGGTGGACACAGCGCGTCGGATCGAGGACCGGTATCGGGGAACGGAGACGAAGGAAGGCGGGCTTGAGGAGACAAAGGAATGACACAAAAAAGTTTTGAAAAAGCCTTGGTGGAATTGGAGACAATCGTGGAAAAAATGGAGGCCGGTGATTCGTCTCTGGATGAATCCCTGGCACTCTTTGAGAAAGGTGTGCAGCTGGCCAGGTTCCTGCGAGAGGAGCTGATCAAGGCGGAAAAAAAGGTCGAAATCCTGCTGAAGAACGCCGAAGGACAGGTCCAGGAAGAGCCGTTCGCCCTACCTGAAGGGGACGATTCGGATCAAACGCCGCAGGAAGGCGGGTCCGGGGAGAACAACAGCCTGCCTTTTTGATCCGAGCGGCCCTCGCGACGGTTCAGCGATCATGAGAGGAAACAGAGATGCCCGAGTTACTTGACAAGATCACATCCCCCCAGGATCTCATGGGCCTGTCGACCAAGGATATGGGCCGGTTGGCCAAGGAGATCAGGCAGCTGATCATCGATACGGTCTCCAGTACGGGAGGCCACCTTTCTCCTAATCTTGGAGTGGTGGAGATGACCCTGGCGCTGCATTATGTGTTCGATTCCCCCCGCGACAAGATCATCTGGGATGTCGGCCACCAGTGCTACACTCACAAGATCCTGACCGGCCGCCGCGAGGAGTTTTCTAGCCTGCGCCAGATGGACGGCGTGTGTGGATTCCCGGTTCAGGAAGAGAGCGAGCACGACGCCTACAACACCGGGCACGCGTCTACAGCCCTGTCTGCCGCCTTGGGGATGGCCATCGCCCGGGATCGGAAGGGAGAGGATCACCACATCATCGCAGTGGTGGGTGACGGAGGCCTGACCGGAGGCATAGCCTGGGAAGCCCTCAATCAGATCGGCCACCTGAGAGAGAAGCTGATCATCGTACTAAATTACAATGAGATGTCCATCTCTCCCAATGTGGGGGCGCTCTCCCGCTACCTGACGTATCTGGTGTCCGGGCAGTATTACCTGCGCATGAAAGACCATGCCAAGACCTTTCTGAAGGCCATCCCGCTGATCGGCTGGCCCATGATCAAGGTGGGGCGGGCCTTTGAAGAGACCATCAAGAAGACGTTTTTCCCGGGCCTGCTCTTCGAGGAACTGGGCCTCCGTTATATCGGGCCGGTGCAGGGCCACAGCCTGCCCTCCTTGGTCGAGGTGTTCGAGGAAGCCAAGGGTCACGATGGGCCCGTACTCATCCTGTGTGTTACAAAAAAGGGCAAGGGATTCGGTCCGGCACAGGACAACCCCTCGAAGTTCCATAGCTCCGCTCCCTTCGAGAAAACGACCGGTCTCTCCCACACAGCGGACAAGCGCCCCACCTATTCCTCTGTGTTCGGCAGGACGGCTATCGAACTGGCCGAGGAAGATGACCGCGTGGTGGCCATCACCGCGGCCATGCCGGATGGGACGGGTCTGGGGCCCTTCGGGGTACGGTTCCCGGACCGGCTTTTTGACGTGGGGATCGCGGAACAGCATGCCGTGGTGTTTTCCACTGGGCTGGCTCTGGAGGGGTATAGGCCGGTGGTGGCCATCTATTCCACGTTCCTGCAGAGGGCCTACGACCAGCTTTACCATGATGTCTGTCTCATGGACATCCCCATCCTGTTCGTCCTGGATCGCTCCGGGATCGTTCCTGACGATGGCCCCACGCACCAGGGCATCAACGACATCGTCTACCTGCGGCACCTGCCGAATATGATCGTCATGGCGCCCAAGGATGAAAACGAGCTGCGGCACATGCTGCGGTCGGCTCTCCATTACGGCCATCCTGTTGCGATCCGGTTCCCCAAGGGAAAGGTCAGCGGCGTTCTCATGGACCAGGACTGGAAAGAAATCCCTCTGGGGAAGGCCGAGCTGCTCAAAGAAGGGAAGGACCTCCTGCTGGCGTTCGGGAACATGGTGCGCCCGGGACTCGAAGCGGCGGAACTTCTGGCGAAGAAGGGCATCGACCTGGCGGTTGTGAATGCGCGGTTCGCCAAGCCGCTGGACGAGGCCATGATCCGGGAGCATGTCCGACCCGGAAGCACGATCTTTACGGCCGAGGAAGGTGTTATCGATGGAGGATTCGGGAGCGCTGTCAGGGAATTCCTGGATAGAGAACAGTATTTTGATCTGCGCTTCAAACGCCTCGGGCTGCCTGTGGAGATCTACCCCGTCGGTAAAGTGGAGCAGATCCAGGCCCGGTACCGGCTGGATGTGCCTGGCCTGGTCGCTCAGATCGAGGACTTCTACCAAGGTGGCAAGCAATCCTGATCGTGTCGAACCTATGAGAGAACGGGCGGACAAGATGGTAGTCGAGCAGGGACTGGCCAGGAGCCGTCATCTGGCCCATGCGCTGATTCTGGCGGGCGATGTCTACACGGGTGAGCAGCGCATCGAGAAGCCCGGCCAACTGCTCGATACCGGGAAGACGCTCCGCTTGAAGCAACGGCCTCCCTACGTGTCCCGTGGCGGACTGAAGCTGGAGGCAGGCCTGCGTCATTTCGGAATCTCAGTTCAGGGCAGGGTCGGGCTCGACCTGGGAGCTTCCACTGGAGGATTTACCGACTGCCTGCTCCAGAAGGGAGCCCTCCGTGTCTACGCTCTGGATGTGGACCCTCGCCAACTGGACTGGAAACTGCAGAACGATCCTCGCGTAACGGCCATCAAAAAAAACGCCCGCTACCTGCAACCGGACGACCTCCCGGGCCCCGTGGACCTGGTCGTCATGGACCTGTCGTTTATCTCGGTCTTGAAGGTGCTGCCGGCCCTGTCCCCCATGATCGGCGACGGCCGATTGATCGCCCTTATCAAGCCCCAGTTCGAGGCGGGGAAGGGCCGGGTGGGGAAGGGGGGCGTGATCAGGGATCCGGCGCTTCACCTCGAGGTGCTGAACGGAGTGATCGCCGGGGCGGATGCGCTGGGTTTCGGCCTGGGCGGGATCCTGCGCTCCCCGATCCTGGGCCAGAAAGGGAACCGGGAGTTCCTGGTACTCTGGGATTCGGGGTCCGCTATGTTGATCCCGGGGCAGAAGGAAACTCAGATCAAGGAGGCGGTGTGGGATGAGATCAATTGAGCGAGTTGGATTTGTCATCAAGCCCCATGCCCCGGAGGTGGACACGGTTCTGAGGCAGCTGCTGGGCTATTTTTCCGAGCGGGGAGTCGAGTGCTGCCTCGAGACCGAAGCCGCGGATATGCTCGGGAAGCCCGAGCGCGTTTCGCGGGAAGAGCTGCCGTCCATGGTTGACCTGGTGATTGTCCTGGGCGGGGACGGCACCCTGCTCAGCATCGCGCATCTGGCCGCTGAAAATAGTGTGCCGGTAATGGGTGTGAACATGGGAAGTTTAGGGTTCCTGACCGAGACTCCTCTGGATGAAGTGTTCGTGACCCTGGATGCCTACCTGGGCGGCGACGAACACATCGTGAGCCCCCGGCAGGTCCTGGAAACGGGCACACGCGGGACGATCTACTACTGCCTCAACGACATCGTGATCAACAAGGGGGCACTGGCGCGCATGATTCAGTGTGCCATGTGGATCAACGACAAGGAGATCTCCATTCCCCGTTCCGACGGCCTCATCATTTCCACTCCTACGGGCTCAACCGCCTATTCCCTCTCCGCCGGGGGGCCCATTATCCAGCCCTACATACCGGCCATCATCATTGCCCCCATCTGCCCCCACACGCTGTCCTTCCGTCCCATGGTGGTCGCATCAGATTCCCGGATCAGGATCCAGATGCAAACCAAGGGAGAGAAGGTCTATCTGACCCTGGACGGGCAGCGGGGCTATCTGATGGAAATGAACGAAACCGTAGAGGTGCGGACCAGCTCCCTTAAGCTTCAGCTGATCTCCTCTCCCCGGAGGAACTATTTCGACCTCCTGCAGGAGAAGCTCGGCTGGGGAAAAAAATAGCGGAGGCCAGGCAAGCCTGACCCCAATATCTCAAAAGGAGAACATGGTGTCTGAAGAGATCATTATGAATGTGACGGATGCGAACTTTGAAGAAGAGGTAATCGGTTCCGTGCTCCCGGTGCTGGTGGATTTCTGGGCGGTGTGGTGCGGCCCCTGCCGGATGGTGGCGCCCTTTGTGGAACAGATCGCACAGGAGTACAGTGACCGGCTCAAAGTCGCCAAGCTGAATGTGGATGAAAATCAGGGCATACCCGCTAAATACGGCATCATGAGTATCCCCACCCTTCTGCTGTTCAAGGGAGGAGAACTCAAGGAAACCATCGTGGGTGCGCTGCCCAAGGATAAAATCGTCGACGCCGTATCCAAACATCTATGAGCAAGACTTACGACGTGATCATAGTGGGTGCCGGTCCGTCGGGATTGGCGGCAGCCATCTATACCGGTCGGGCCCGGCTGGATACCCTGATCCTGGAGAAGGCGCTGCCTGGAGGGCAGATCCTCCTCACCGACTGGATCGAGAACTATCCCGGATTTGCCGAGGGGGTGGGGACCTTTTCGCTCATGGATGCCTTCCGGGCTCAGGCGGAGCGTTTCGGGGCGAAGATCGAGATGGACGAGATTGGTGACCTGCGCCATGGGGAAGGGCCTCTCTGGACGGTTGCGGGGCGGGAAAAGACCTACCAGGCCCGCACGGTGATCATCGCCACCGGGTCGGCCCACCGGCACCTGGAGGTGCCGGGTGAGGCCGAGCTGACAGGGCGGGGCGTTTCCTTCTGCGCCACCTGCGATGGCGCCTTCTTCCGGGACAAGGTTGTGAGCGTTGTGGGCGGGGGAAGCTGGGCCCTGACAGAGGCGCTGTTCCTTACGAAATTCGCCCGTCAGGTCAAACTCATCCACCGGCGCCAGGGATTACGGGCGGAAAAGATCCTGCAGGAACGCGTGCGGGAGCACGAGAAGATCGAACTTGTCCTGGACACGGTAGTGGATACGATTAACGGCCAGGACAAGCTGGAATCGCTGTCTCTGCGCAATGTCAAGACCGAAAAAACCTGGGACAAGCCCATGGACGGCCTCTTTGTTTCCATCGGAATGATTCCCAACACCGGCTTCCTGGGTTCCGTCCTGGAGCTGAACGAGTGGGGAGAGATTATGGTCCAGAAGAAGATGACCACCTCTCAGCTCGGGATCTATGCTGCCGGGGATGTGACGGACGCTTGTTCCAACCAGGTCGCCATTGCCGCTGGGGCCGGAGTGGAGGCGGCCCTGGCCGTAGACGACTACATCACCAATCTCGATTAATAGCCATCCAACCTCCCCCGCCCTATCTCTCCCTGCGAGGAATGGGAAATCCGAACCCCAGAATCATTCTAGAGATTTGAGCTTTTTCTTGATCTGCTTGACCTCTTTGAGCAGGTCATACAGGTGAGGGATGGCGGCCCAGGCCTTGCGCCAGACCTGGATATCCAGATGTGGAGATCCGGAGACCATGGTGTTGGCCGGGATGTCCTTGGTCACACCGGTCTTGGCTGCGATCACGGAGTTGTCCCCGATGTCGATGTGATCCGGGACGCCGACCTGTCCAGCCAGGATGACGTTCTTTCCCGTGCGTGAGCTGCCTGCGATCCCCACCTGGGCCATGACCACGCTGTTCTCTCCGATCTCCACATTGTGTGCGATCTGGACCAGGTTGTCGATCTTGACCCCTCTGCGGATCACGGTGGCCCCCAGGGTGCCCCGGTCCACGGTCGAGTTGGCTCCGATCTCCACATCGTCTTCGATGATGACCATTCCCTGCTGAGGGATCTTGGCGCGAGATCCGTCTTTGGGAGCCAGGTATCCAAAGCCGTCTGCGCCGATCACGACCCCGTTGTGCAGGATGATCCCTCGGCCGAGGGTGACATTTTCGCGGAGTGAGACCTGGGAGTGGATGATACAGTCCTGGCCGACCTTCACACCGGGATAGATGGTGACAAAGGGATGGATCACGGTCCCGGCGCCGATCTCGACGTCGTCACTTACTACCGCATAGGCCCCCACGGAAACCTCCCGCCCGATCCGAGCGGTCTCGGCGACCAGGGCCGATGGATGGATTCCCGGCTCCGGCCGATACGGAGTGAAAAAGTAATCCTGAGCCTCGACAAATGACCGCTGGGGATCGGTGGAGCGGATGACGGGGATGCGGTCGCATGGTTCTTCCGGAGGCAGGATGACGGCAGCGGCAAGGGTATTTTCCAGTAAAGGCCGGAATTTTCTGTGGGCCATGAACACCAGCTCGCCCTCTCCGGCTCCCGCCAGATCTGCCACTCCAGTCAGCTGCGTGGCTCCCTCACCTTCGTAGGGGCAGCCCAGGTGTCGCGCCAGCTCTGCGACTGTCGTTTCCGGCTCCTTGTCAGTATCAAGCAGCTTTTTCATGATATCGCTCGTTCAGGACAGCGGCCAGCTCTGCACCCCAGAATAGGATCGCCAGTGAAAAGGTGATCCAGAGCAGAAAGAATATGATGGATGTAAGGGTGCCCTGCACCAGGCGGGAAAGGACCACGCCGATGGCGGAGAAATGGGCCACATAGAATGCGAAGATCCGCTTGAAGACCTCCCAGAGCAGGGTGCTGACCACCGCAGCGATGACCGCGGGGCGTGTGTAGACCTTGATCTCCGGGATGAATTTGTACAGGACGAAGAAGACCAGGAAGGTCAGCGTGAAGGGGATGAGGTACTGGAGGAAGAAGTTGTTCACCAATGCCATGACCTTGGGATTGATGTACTCGGCAAAGAGGGGGCTCTCCTGGATGGCCCGTTGGAGTCCGGTCCAGATCACGGTGATGGAGAGGGAGATCAGCATGAGGATGCCGATCACGAACATGATGAGGTATTCCATCAGGCGGTTGTAGAAGAAGGATTTCTGGTAGTGGGCCCGAAAAATGTAGTTTATGGAGTAGATGAGGTTGGAGAACATGAAACTGGCGGCGACAAAGGACCCGGCCAGGCCGAACCAGCTCAGGTTGGACACACCCCGGGAGACGACCTGGACCCGTTCGAAGAACCGCGAATCCATCTTGGCGAAGAACTCGTCGGACAGGATGTTGAGGCTGCGGATGGCAATCTCCTCGCTCCCCAGGATCTTGGTAGTGAGGAAGATGAACAGTCCCACCAGCGGGATGGCGCAGAGGAGCGCGAAATAGGAGACCGTGATGGAGAAGTTAAAACATCTGTCTTCCCCAAACCTCTTGAACGTGGCCTTGAGGATGTCGAAGACAGAATTGTTCATCTAGCGGTACGTCAGATTTTACCCCAGTTCACCATAAGTATAATGATCGAGATCAGCAGCGTATAGATGACCAGGGTCTCGATCAGGACCAGCCCAAAGATGAGCAGGAAGCGGATGTGCAGAGCCGAGGCCGGGTTCCGGGATATTCCCTCACAGGCGCTGCTGATGGATTTTGCCTGGCAGAATGCGCCGGCGGCGGCGGCTATCGCGATGATGAATCCCCCGATGATCAGAGACCACTTCATGACAGCGGTTCGGTTGTCCGAGAGGTCGTTCTCCTGTGCGAGCAGCGGGGCGCTCATAACAGCGACGAAAAAGAGTAGCATGAGAATCGCTTTGAGGTGTTTTGTCATATTCTCTCTCCTTATGTGTTATTGGTCTTCTTCATGGGCCACGGCACCTGCGATGTAGATACAGGCTAGGAGCACGAACACGAACGCCTGGATGAATGAGGTGAAGAGCGCAACGGCCATGAACGGGAGCGGCAGGAAGAAAGGGATGATGGAAGCCATGACCACGATCAGCAGTTCTTCGGCGAAGATGTTGCCGAAGAGGCGGATGGACAGCGACACGACCCGTGAGAAATGGCTGATAATCTCGATGGGCAGTAGGAGCGGTGCCAGCGCAGGGATGGGGCCGAAAAAATGTTTGAGATAATTGACCGGACCCTGGGCCTTGATCCCCTGCCAGTGGTAATAGAAAAAGACCACCAGGGCGCAGCCCGCGGTCACAGTGAGCTTGCTGGTGGGGGACATGAAGCCGGGAACCAGCCCGATCAGGTTGCAGGCGAAGATGAACAGTCCCATGGTGGCGATCAGCGGGAGGAACTGCCGGCCTCTCTCGCCGATGATTTCGACCAGCTGACCTTCGAACGCCTGGATGATCAGCTCGAGGAGGCTCTGGCGTTTGGACGGTACCGTCTGGGCCCTGCGCGCGGCCAGGCCCATCAGGACCATGAGCAGCAGGGCCACGATGAGGCACATGACGACATAGTCGGGGAAGAGATGGTCGGGATTTTCCACATGGATCCCCAGCAGTCCCAGCAGGCCCGCGAGCGGCTTCCCGAAGATCCGGTTGAAGGCATCGACGATCGCCAAGCTGTGTTCTAATGCGTCCATTGTTTCAGTCTAGAAAGTGCGGCTACGGCCTCGACCAGAAACACCGGGATGACTGCGGAGAATCCGGTGATGAAGGCGTAGATCCGCTCCGAAAAAAAGAAAATTATAATAAAAAAGAGGGCGATAATCAATAAGAGCCGCAGTCCGTAAAGAAATAATGCGGACCGGACCGCATGCCTCTTGTCTGCCTGCAGAAAACGGGTCACGGACTGGCGGAGCGAGATGAAACCCAGGGAAGACAGCGTCCCCCCAAGAAAAACGAAAAGTCCTGTGGTCGCATCGAACACCAGCATGGCTCCCAGAGCCAGGATCGCTGCCAGCGCCAGGATTTCCCAGGGAATGCGCTGCAGGATCTTTTCATCAGCGATCTCCATGGCTTTCCAGTCCTCCTCTTTAGTCCCCCTCTCCCCCGCAGGTTGGGTGGATCCGGTTATTCACCAGTCGAGGAGGAGAGTAGTGTATCAGCCTTCTTGTCTCTTTGTCTATTTCTTTCGGACAATCTGGCAGTGGACGGGCCCTAAAGGTCAATCCTTCGATTCTTTAAGGATGAAGGGCAGGTCGGCAGGCATCAATTCCTTTTAAGGCGGGTGGTTGGGGTGGAGAGATGGCGGGGGAACATGGAGGGGGTGGTTGGACGGCTTGCATAAAGGGGGGGTGTATATTATACTAATTCTTTTTTTTGAGGAGTTTAGACAAAAAGGAGCATGATGATGAAAAATGCCCTCATTATGGGCGCTGCAGGCAGAGACTTCCATAACTTTAACGTATTTTTTCGCAACAACCCACAATACCGTGTCGTCGCCTTTACCGCCACGCAGATCCCGGATATCGAAGGCCGCCGATACCCAGCCGTCCTGGCCGGCGAGCTCTATCCTGATGGGATCCCCATATTCGCCGAAGAGGACCTCTCCCGCCTGATCCGAGACAAGGAGGTCGAACAGGTTTTTTTCTCCTACAGCGATACTCCTCACGAATATGTCATGCACAAGGCCTCGCAGGTGCAGGCGGCCGGTGCCAGCTTCGTCCTGCTGGGTCCGGATGAGACCATGATCAAGAGCAGCCGCCCGCTGGTTTCAGTGTGCGCCGTACGCACCGGCTGCGGCAAGAGCCAGACCACACGCAAGATCGCCCTGATCCTCAAGGATATGGGGCGGAGGGTGGCAGCCATCCGGCATCCCATGCCCTACGGAGATCTGGCCCGACAGGCGGTGCAGCGCTTTGCAACCTATGAGGACATGATCAAGCACGAGTGCACCATCGAGGAGATGGAAGAGTATGAGCCGCATATCCAGAACGGCATCATCGTCTACGCCGGTGTGGATTACGGCGCCATCCTCGAGCAGGCGGAGCAGGAAGCCGACGTCATTCTCTGGGACGGCGGCAACAACGATATCCCCTTCTACCGGTCCGATCTCGAGATCGTTGTCGTCGATCCCCACCGACCCGGTCACGAACTCCTGTACTACCCCGGGGAGACGAACTTCCGGCGCGCCGATGTACTGGTCATCAACAAGATGGACACGGCCCCTGCGGAGGGCGTAGAGCAGGTCAAGGCTAACATCCAGCAGTTCAACCCGGATGCGAGGGTGGTGGAGGCAAACTCCGCCATACACGTTCCCGAAGGGGATGAGATCGCAGGCAAGACCGTGCTGGTTGTGGAAGACGGGCCGACCCTGACCCATGGGGAGATGAAATTCGGCGCCGGGATCGTAGCCGCAGAGAAATACGGCGCAGCGCACATCGTGGATCCCCGGCCCTATGCCGTGGGCAGCATCAAGGCCACGTTCGAAAAATACAATCACCTGGACCGGGTCCTGCCTGCCATGGGGTACGGGCACGAGCAGATGGTCGAACTGGCGGAGACCATAGACCGCGTCGAGTGCGACCTGGTAGTCAGCGGCACGCCCATCGACTTGGGCCGCCTCATAGAGACCAACAAACGCATCCTCCGTGTCAACTACGACCTGGAAGAGATCGGGAGTCCGGACCTCAGGGAGATCCTCAAGGACTTCTGATGAAACGGAAGATTGCACTGATCGCTTTCGGGGGGAATGCCATCCTGCCCGCTAAGCAAAGAGGGCTGCAGACCGAGCAGATGAATAATGCCCGGAAGGCGGCCCGGCTCATGATTCATATTGTGAAGAAGGGATTCGACCTCATCATCGTCCACGGAAACGGGCCCCAGGTCGGGAACCTGCTCATCCAGATGGAGGAGGCCATCAACAAGATCCCGCCTTTCAGTCTCGAGGTCTGTGATGCCATGACAGAAGGAAGCATGGGATTTATGCTGGAAAAGGCCCTCATCAACGAGCTGCGCAAGAGCTCGCTGGACAAGGAGGTAGCCACCCTGGTCACCCAGGTCGTGGTGGACAAGGAAGATCCGGACTTTGAAAATCCGTCCAAACCCATCGGTCCATTCTATTCCCAGTACCGCGCCCAGATGCTCATACGTGAAAAAAACTGGACCATGATCGAGGATGCCGGACGCGGATTCCGACAGGTTGTCCCCTCGCCCAGGCCCATCGATGTGGTCCCCAAGCGGATCCTGCGCGACCTGGTACACCAGGGCCGGATCGTCATTGCGGCCGGCGGAGGAGGTATCCCCGTCGTCATCAACGGACGGGGCCTCTTCGAGGGCGTGGAAGCAGTCATCGACAAAGACTTTTCTTCCGGCCTGATCGCCCGCGAGGCAGAGGCGGAGCTGTTCATCATCCTGACCAATGTACACCAGGTCAGCCTGAACTTCGGGACACCGGATGAAGTCCCTCTCGAGCGAATCACCGCGGATGAGGCCCAGGCATACTACGACGCGGGGCATTTTCCCCCAGGCTCCATGGGTCCCAAGATTCTGGCTGCGATCGAATACATCCGGGCCGGAGGCAAAGAAGTCATCATCACGTCAGCCAGCTATCTCAAGGCAGCCCTGATCGATCGCTCAGGGACCAAGATCGTGGCTTAGGAGACAATCCATGGCAAAACCGCTTGTCTCCCTCCGCGACCTGAAACTCTGCGGGTCTCATGCCCTGCTGGATCTGACCCGTCAGGTCAAGAGCCAGCCGAGACATTTCCGGCGCCGGCAGGCAGGCAAGGCGCTGGCCCTCGTATTCCCACTCCCATCACACTTTTACCGGGTGATATTCGAGCTGGGGATGCAGCAGATGGGAGGGAGCAGAGGATAAAGCCGCGTCTGCCTAGTATGCGGCCTACGAGCAATCCGAAAACACGCTTCATATTCAAAAAGCGATTGTGGTATTATATTCTAGAAGATAATCAGAGAGACAATGATTAAGGAAAACGAAAACACGATCATTAACGCCAAAGATCTGGCCTGGCTGCGGGACGAACTGCAGAAAGAAGATGCCGTCGTTATACTACATGACCTGGCCACGAAACTGGCGTACCGGAAAAATGCAGGTCCGCTCAGCCAGGAAGTCAAGGTCTATGACCCCAACTGTGAGTATGCGGTGGGTGACCTCATCTACAAGGAATACGACGAGCAGCTCCTGGTCAGCAGCAAGGGCATGGAGCATTTCAAGGGAGCCGTAGTTCTTAAGGTCATCAACAAGATCTCCTATGACAGCTTCAACTGCGAGATGCTGGAGGTGGATTTTTCAGGCGGAGGGACCTTCCGGAAACACATCGAATACATGAAAAAATCCAAGACGCAGGTCCTCCTGCCCAGCGCCACAGAGGACAACTGCCAGGCTGTTGCTATCCTCGAGAAGGCATTGGACCCCCGGTTAACAGAACTGCCTATGACTGAACGGGACTTCCGAATCCTGGGAAAGAACCTGAGCTCCGCCCTCTCAAAGTCCAAGGATTTCTTCCATTGGCAGGATTCCTACCAGCTGAAAGAAAAACAGATAGCGATCGAAGACGATGTCAGCCAGAAGATCGAGGATCTGCTCCGAAAAACACGGAAGTCAGCCGCGACTGCCGACCTTGTCAAGAATCTGATGGGCGCCAAACCCAAGGCCGGTGACTTCGACCTCCACTGCATCAGCCTGAACACCGCCCTCGACAAGAGATACAAGAAGCGTTTCGCCTATATCTCTCCGGATGAGAAAGGAAAGTGGTTCCTGAAGGAGATCCTGGAGGAGATGCTCAAGGACCTGCCGCTGGCAAAGCCCCTGGCAAAGCTCCCGGCATCAACCGAAACCGCGGCAGCCTCTCCTCTATCCACACAGAATTATCCCCTGAAAGTTTACCTGACATGGAGGGAAGTGCTGTCCGGAGGCTTGACCGTCCCCAAGCCGCTGGTCAGAGAGCTTTCTAAATCCCGGGAATACGATTTCGTCGACACAGAAAGAGGCGACCGTCACACGGCCTATTTTTATCCCACCCGTGGGATTTTCCTGGGCCTGGGCGATCTTTATAAAAAGCACACGA
>JBGUED010000021.1:0-13175 GCA_041821525.1 Candidatus Aminicenantaceae bacterium
CAGTTCCTGCGTACGCAGGGCGTCCCGGAAGTGCGTAACGAGGCTGGATTCCGGATCACTCGGCCCCCAGGTGATGACATGTTCCACACCGCAGGCGCGCACGATCACTTCCATGTCCAGGCCCGGTGCTTCGTGCCCCCTGGCATCCCTGTTCACCCCGGGATTGCTCTGGTATCCTGAGGTGGCCGTGGCCTGGTTGTCCAGGACGACCATCAGGATGTTGCTTTGGTTATGAACCGCGTTGCAGATGCCCGGCAGGGTACTGTGGAAGAAAGACGAGTCTCCGAACAGCGCCACTGCGCGCTCCTCGATCCCCGCCTTGCTCAGGCCATCGGCCACCCCGACGGCCGAGCCGATGGCAAACTTGGCATCCAGTCGGTCAGCGACCGTGACCAGACAGCCGGGATCCCCCACCAGCACGGGCTTCTGGTCCAGGCTGCGGGCGGCCTTTTCCAGCGCGTCAAGGATCTTGTCATATCCGCAGCCGTGGCAGTGGTTCGCTTTTTGGGGCTTCTCTGTTTGTTCGTCCCGCTGCGAAAAATCCTTCGCGGGCAGGAGATCGGGGAGGAACCCGGCCAAAGCCTGCTGGATCTGCCACCGGAACAGTTCTCCCTCCCGGCCTGTGTGACCGGTCTGTTTCCCGTAGATTTTTCCCCGAAATCCGATGTCGTAGGCCAGGGCTTTGATCTGGGTCTCCAGGAAGGGCTCGATCTCTTCCAAGACCAGCACCTCCTCGCATTGCTTGAGGAAGGCGCCCACAGTCCCTGCGGGCAGGGGGCAGAGGTTTCCCAGCTTGAGCAGCCGGAATTGTTCGGGCTCGTTTTCTCCCACCACATCGAGGAGTTTTCGATGGGCGAATCCGGCTGCAATGACGCCCCTGGTCCCGTGTCCCACCGCCGGATTGAACGGCGCTCTATCGGCCCAGCCGCTTAGGGCCTCCATCCTGCGGTGCAGATCCCTGTGTTTTTCCACGGCGTTCAGCGGGACAGGGACATACCTCCAGGGCTCCCTGCGCAGGCCCAGGCCGGTATTGCCGCGGGGCGCATCCCCCAGTTCGACGGGTTCCTCCTGCTTTGTGAAGCTCCGGGTTTCCCGGATGATCACGACGGTGTGATACTCTTCGGAGATTCGGAACGCCTCCCGCATCATGGCATACCCTTCCGTGGGCGAGGCCGGTTCCAGCAGGGGCATCTCCAACAGGACAGCCAGGGGCCGGGAATCCTGGTCGTTCTGTGAGCCGTATCCCCCGGGATCGTCCCCCAGGAGGATAACCAGGCCCCCGTTGATTGGAGTCAAATTGAGGGCCATCAGGGGATCCACCATCACGTTGAGGCCCACGCTCTTTGTGCATACCAGAGCGCGGCGACCGGCGATGGATGCGCCGATGCCCATCTCCAGTGCCACTCTCTCATTGCTCGACCACTCCACAAAAAGGTCCTGCTCCTCGGTGAGTCCGATCAGGGCTTCGACCGCACCCGAACTCGGGGAGCCGGGATAGCTGGTCGCGAGCTTGACGCCGCAGGACAGGGCCGCATGGGCCATAGCCTGGTCGCCGTTGAGCGTTTTGATCATTTTTGCCTTCCCTCCTCTGTATCCGCGCTCCTGTCTTTTTTCCGGCACCAGAAAAAGGCGAACGGGATCCCCGTGGCAATGATCGCCAGGTCCACAAGAGACTTCTCCCATTCGAAGACGGCTCTGAGGCCGATCAAGGCGACGATCATCAGAAGCGAGAACAGGGGCAGGACTGGGTAGAGCGGGACCCGGAAGATGTCAGTGCCGCCGATGCCTTGCCTGCGCATCTTGAAAAGGGCCAGAGTGGAGAGCCCATAAAAGATCAGGATGGCGAAGACCAGCCCAGAGGCGATGGTCTCGAAAGTCCCTCGGAAAATGAGGATCACGCCGGCCCACAGGCAGTGCGCGGTGATCGCCCGGGATGGTGTCCGGAAGCGGGGATGGATGAAGTCGAGCCACTTGAAGAAGAGCCCGTCGTGGGCCATGGCATAGTAGGCGCGGGTCGCGGTCATGATGGTGCCGTTGATGCTGCCGGAGGCGGAGATTATGACCAGGATGGCGATGACGGCGGCGCCGCCGGGGCCGATCAACACGGTCAGAACATCGGAGGCGACGATCGTGCTGCCCCTCATTCCCTCCATACCGAGGGTCTTGTGATAGGTCCAGTTGGTCAGTATGTAGAGCAGAACCACGCTGCTGATCCCGAGGATGAGGCTGGCCGGGATGACGCGCTTGGGATTCTTCATCTCTCCCGCTGAATACCCGAGCCGCTCCCACCCTGTGTGCGAGAAAATGATCAGCATCAGGGCGGCCACGATACCGCCGATGGGCCCCAGGCTCCCCTCCGGTGCGGCCCGGGTGGACAGCAGGCTCTCATGCCCCCGGCTCATCACGATACCTAAAACCACGATGGCGAGCAGGCCTCCGACCTTGATAACCGTGGAGAGCTTCTGGTAGGCGCTGGCCTTCTGGATGCCGACATAGTTCAGGAACCCGAACAGGAAGATGATAGCCAGGGCGGTGATGATCCGGCCGGTCTTACTCATCTCGACAAAGTAGCCCAGATAGTCCACGCTGATCAAGGCCAGGCCGGCGGCCGCGCTGGTCCGGATGATGAACAGCTGCGCCCACCCGAAAATGAAGCCGGTGTGCGGTCCGAAGCAGCGCGTGATGTAGTTGTATTCCCCGCCGGTCTCAGGCATACGGGACCCCAGTTCGGCGTAGATCAGACCGCTGATCAGCACAAAGGCTCCGCCCAGTAACCAGAGAAGGAGGACCTCCCAGAAGGAGCTAAGGTAGCCGGCAATGATCTGGGGCGTGGAATAGATGCCGGCACCGATCATGATGCCAATCAGGATGGCGACCCCGTCGGAAATGCTCAGCACCTTCCGGAGGGCAGGTTTATCCATAGGGGAAATATAGCAGGCTTGCAGAAAAATATCATCCCCCCTTTCATCTCTAAAGGCGATTTACTAATACCCCGGTCTTTTTCATCATACAAGTGAAAGAAAATAAGTACAGGTAGGTTTATCTAAAGAGGATTTTGTTATGGCAGACAGAAGAAAAGACAGCCGGGAACATGAAGAAAACAAAGTGGTTATCGAGTTTGTCACCAGTATGGGCGATTCCATCGGCGTGACCGAGATCTACGCCTTGACCAAGGATATCTCTGTGGGTGGGGTGAGGATAGTGACCGATTGGTTTTTCCCCATCGACACGTTTTTTAAGGTCAACCTGGCTTTGCCTAAGTCTAAACAGGTGGTCCAGGTTGAAGGTCAAGTGAGGTGGATCAAGAGCCTGGATGATTCGGATGACCTCTTTGAAGTGGGGGTGGAGTTTGTACATGACCTCCCTGAAACGACCATGGCCCTGATAAACCACATCCTGGAAATAGAAAAGGGGATCCCCTCCATCGTGCGCCGCGCGGATTCGAACGCCTGAAGACCGGCTCCTTACCACGGTTTATGTAGTTCCAGGGAACCGGCCCTGCATCCAAAAAACCCAAGGTGTGATTTATGCTTGAGGAAATGGGGATGTCAAGCTAGGGCTTTCTGGCAATTTATATTTAACTCAGACATAATTATTAAATGCAGCGATCGGCACAGAAGAGAAGAAGGCCGGTGGAGGCCGCTCTCCTGAGCCTGGTTTCCCTGGGGCTGGGGCAAATCTACAACGGCGAACTCGCCAAGGGCATCCTGCTGAAGGCCCTGATGACCGCGGCGATAGGCCTCCATGCTCTGCGACTCCGAATGCTTGGTTCTCTGGATCTGCTTTTCCTCGGAATGCTGATCCTGATCTTTCTTGTCCTCAAGGCCTACTCTGTGGGCCAAGCCTTCCGGTTCGCCCGCAATCGGGGCGCGGACTATACTCTGATGAGGTCCAATCGTGTCTTTGTCTATATTAGCCTGACCGTACTGTTTCTTGCCCTGGCCATCGGCATCCCCCAGGCCATCCGGCGCCAAGTGTACACGGATTTTTCGGGCTCCCACCCTTTTCGGTCCTCTCGAGCCAAGATAAGGTTTCTGGAGCTCTATGACAGGAAAGCAGAGCGATGGCCGATCGCCTCGGAATCCCGCATGGTCGAGACCTCTTTCGGCCGGACGTTCCTACGTATCAGCGGGCCTGAGGATGCTCCGCCGCTCGTGCTGCTGCACGGGATCGGTGGGAGTTCCCTGCAGTGGTGGCCGAACATCGAAGGCCTGTCCGCGGATTTCCGGACGTTTGCCATCGACAACATCTATGACAATGGCCGGAGCATCTACACCTTCATATTCCAGACGTCCGATGATTTTATGGGTTGGATGGACGAGTTGTTCGATGCGCTGGGCCTGGGCAACGACATCACCCTGGTGGGGCTCTCCTACGGCGGATGGCTGACAAGCCAGTACGCCCTCAACCGCCCCGAAAGGCTCGACAGCATCGTGCTGGTCGCTCCCGTCTCGACCGTAATGCCCCTTCAGTTCGACTGGATCTGGCATGCCTCCCTCTGCATGATCCCTCATCCACATTTTGTACAGAGCCTCATGGACTGGATGCTCCCGGACCTGGCCGCTTCAGGCCCGGCCGGACGTGCCCTCCTGGATGAAGAGACCGAGGGCGGTTTCCTCGCGTCCCAGTGCTTCAAGCCTAAGCCTATGGTCAATCCCACCGTTTTCACGGATGAGGAGTGGCGGGGCCTGAAGGTCCCCGCCCTGTTCCTGGTCGGAGAAAACGAAAAAATCTATCCAGCTGAAAAAGCCGTGAACCGCCTTGCCAGGGTCGCCCCTCAGATCAAGACCGCGATCCTGCCGGGCTGCG
Source organism: Candidatus Aminicenantaceae bacterium (assembly GCA_041821525.1). GTDB lineage: Bacteria > Acidobacteriota > Aminicenantia > Aminicenantales > Aminicenantaceae > JAUXEH01. The sequence goes on from JBGUED010000021.1 coordinate 4,810, forward strand.
GGCATGACCTCACCGTGCTCCAGGCCGGGCTGGTGAATCGATGGATCCTCGATTTTGTGAAAGCGCCTTGAAACCGATATTTTCTGTGACATGGGCCTGAATTAAAAAAATGAGCGAACACACCAACCAGCTGATCCATGAGACCAGCCCCTATCTCCTCCAGCACGCGCACAATCCTGTGGACTGGTTTCCCTGGGGGGAGGAGGCGCTGGACAGGGCCAGGAGCGAAGACAAGCCCATTTTTCTATCTATTGGTTATGCGGCCTGTCACTGGTGCCACGTCATGGAACACGAATCCTTTGAAAATCCGGAGGTTGCCGAGACCCTGAACCGAAGCTTCGTGTCCATCAAGGTCGATCGCGAGGAACGTCCCGACCTGGACGATATCTACATGACGGCTGTCGTGGCCCTGACAGGGCAGGGCGGCTGGCCCATGACGGTTTTCCTGGCCCCCGATCTGAAGCCCTTCATGGGAGGCACCTACTTTCCTCCCGAGGATAGATGGGGCCGGATCGGCTTCCATCGGCTCATCAGCAGGATTGCCCAATTGTGGGAGAATCCAGAGGAACGGAAAAAGCTGCTCCAGAACGCAGAGGCCCTGCACGACATCGTCGTCGATCGCACCTCCGGGATCGCGCCGCAGGACAGGGACGGAGTGCTGGATCAAGGGCTGGTCGCGTCCGCTGTCAGGGAGTTGAGCGCTTCCTTTGATGAGCGCTGGGCCGGCTTTGGATCGGCCCCGAAGTTTCCCCCCTCCACAGCCATTACGATACTTTTACGCGATTTTGCCTCCACCCGGGACCCGTCATCCCTGGAGATGGCTGTCTCCACCCTCGACAGGATGCATGCGGGAGGCCTCTACGACCATCTTGCCGGCGGCTTTCACCGCTACTCGACGGACGAGATGTGGCTTGTGCCCCACTTCGAAAAGATGCTCTATGACAACGCCCAGCTGGCGGCCGTGTACCTGGAAGCCTATCAGGTCACGTCCGATTCCAGGTATGCGCGTGTCGCACAGGAGATTTTCGACTATGAAATGACCTATATGACGGACATCAACGGGGGGATCTACTCCACCGAGGATGCGGACAGCGAGGGCCGGGAAGGCGTCTTCTACCTGTGGGGCTATGCTGAGTTGGAGGAAGTGCTGGGCAGGGAAGATCTGCGGGTCTTTGCCGCACGCTACGACATAGAAAAGGCCGGCAACTTTTCCTCTCCCGAGCCCTACCACAAGGGCTTCAACATCCTGCATCTGCGGACCGGCCTTGCCGAGGTCGCACAGAGGTTCGGGTTGAGTCAGGCCGAGCTGGAGCAGCGGCTCACGTCTATGCGAAAGAAACTGACCGCTGCACGGAACCTACGGATCCGCCCCGGGCTGGACGACAAGATTATCGCCTCCTGGAACGGCCTGATGATTTCGGCTTTTGCACGCGGGCACCAGGTTTTGGGAGAAGGGAAGTACCTGGCGGCCGCCAACCGGGCAGCCGTGTTCATCCTGAACAGGATGCGCACTGCAGAAGGACGCCTGCTGCGCACATACCGGGGAGGCCGCAGCAGGCTGCCGGCCTACCTCGAGGACTATGCCTATGTCGCTCAGGCCTACCTCGACCTTTTCGAAGCCGGGTTCGATCCTGCCTGGATCGAGGCAGCCGAGGACCTGACCAGGGAGATGGTCGAACAGTTCTGGGACCGGGAAGCGTACGGATTCTACAACACCGGCGCTCTGCACGAGAACCTGATCATGCGCATGAAATCGACTCAGGATGGCGCAACCCCCTCACCTCTGGCCGTGGCCGTCAGGACCCTGCTCAGGCTGGGTCGGCTGCTCGATAACTCGGAATATCTGGATATGGCCGAACAGACTCTCAAGGCCAACCTGACGTACATGCGGCGAGCGCCGCGGGGGCATCTCTCCCTGCTTTCCTGTGTCGACACCCTGGTCTCTCCCGTAAAAGAGATCGCGATCGTCGGGAAACAGGGGGCGGAGGACACACAGAGGCTGGTGCAGGCCCTCCACCGCCTGTACCTCCCCAACCGTATCATTGCGCTTATCGATCCCGAGCAGGCCGCAGCACAGGATCTGTCCCTGAAGATCCCCCTGATGAGAGGCCGCTCTCTGGTCGACGGCAGGGCGGCAGCCTATGTCTGCCAGAATTATTCCTGCCAACAGCCGGTAACCACCCCAGAAGGGCTGATCGAAGCGCTCAATCTAACCTCCTGAATCATCCCAAAAGGCGATTGACGAATTCCCACTCCTGAATGACAATCTGTCTGACAGGGAGATTTTGCAATGATCATCATCCCCATAGGTCATGAGCAGGATACGGTGCGCCGTTTGCCGTGGGTTACCTTCTCCATCCTGGCCATCTGTTTTGTGGTGCAGATCTTTGTCGATACCGCCGTCAGGGGCACCAACACCAGGATGGAGCCCGTGGCACAGGAGTTCGTCACCTATTACATCAGCCATCCCTATCTGGAATTCGATCCCGAGTTGAGGGACATTCTTTTCAATGGGGTGGAGGATGAGAAGGTGGATCAGCTGTTGAGCTACTACCAATCCACGGTCTCGCGTCCCGGCGCCCAGGTTCAGGAAGAACAGCAAAAACACCTCGATCAACTGGCCCAGACCTTTCTCGGCTCTCTGAATGAAACGCCCTACAGGAAATGGGGATATATTCCGGCCAAGCCCTCGTTACTGACAGCTTTTACCTACATGTTTGTGCATGGGGGATGGTTCCATCTTTTGGGAAACCTGCTCTTCCTGTATCTGACAGGCCCCTTCATCGAAGATCTCTGGGGAAGGCCAGCCTTCGCGGCCTTTTACCTGGCTGTGGGGATGCTTTCAGCACTGGCTTTTGGCACCCATTATCCCGAGTCAACCGGCCCTTTGGTCGGGGCCTCCGGTGCCATCGCCGGAGTCATGGGGGCCTTCCTCATTAAATACTGGAACATCAAGATCAACTTTTTCTACTGGGTATTCATCTTCTTCAGGGGGACCTTCCAGGCCCCGGCCTGGCTTATGCTCCCTCTGTGGCTGGCTCTCGAACTTTTTAATGCCAGGATCATGGACACACTCAATCCGGAGTCCGGTGGTGGTGTGGCCCACTGGGCCCATGTCTGGGGTTTCGCCCTGGGAATGACAATAGCCCTGGGAATGAACTTCTTCAAGATCGAGAAACGGTTCCTCCATCCCAAGATCCAGGCCAAGCTCCTGGAGGGCGAGGGCGGGTTCGATATCGTCGCCCATGCCATCCGGCAAAAGAATCTGGGCATGCTCCGCAATGCGTATGATGTCTTGCTAGAGGAGGCTCACCGGAATCCTGGAAACCGGGAGGTTGTGGAGACGCTCTGGGAATTCGCGCACGAGATGGGACAGCCCGAGGAAGCCTCATGCATTTTTATCAAGTTGATCGAAAAGGAGATTCGGCAGGATCAGCTGGATACCGCTCGTGCACATTTTGTGGATCTCAGGCAGAGGCTGCCTGGAGCCTCTTTGGGCCCGATGTACCAGCTCACACTGGTCAAATACCTGACCGAAACCCATGACGTCGAGAGGGCGAAGGAGTTAGCCGCCGAGCTTCTTCCGACGCTCGGCACTAACATGCCGGCCACCGCCCTGCAGAACTTCGCTGCGGTCGCAAAGCGGCTGAGCCCTTCTCTGGCTGCGAAGGTCATTGAGCTCTGTCTGCAGCATCCGGAGATCCCGGGAGATGCAAAAGCGATCCTGCAGCAGGAGCTCCGGGGACTCATCCCCAGCGCCTCCTGAGGTTGGATTTCAGCTTCCGAATGGTGATGTGCCCCCGGGCATCGACTTTGACGTCCCATACCCGAAAGAACACATAATCCTCGTCCTGATCTTTTTCATTTTTTGTAACCTTTTGTCTTCTCGTTCCGTATAGTAAAGTGAATATGTTCTATGGCATAGAACATATGAGGAGCTCGAGGAATGACTGAAAAATATCTGTCCCGGCCCGAGGAGATCGTGCTGCTGGCGGTGTGGAAACTCACGGAAAACGCCTACGGCCTGGCCATCCGGGATTTCATCCAGGAGATGACCGGGAAGTACTGGTCAGTGGGGGCGATCTATGTCCCCCTGGACCGGCTGGAGAACAGGGGATTCCTGAAATCGCATACCAGCGATCCCAGGCCGGAGCGGGGGGGGCGGCGGAAGCGGCTGTTCCAGCTGACGCGTGCCGGCCTCAGGGAACTGGATGAGCTGAACAAGATCAATGCCGTCCTATGGCAGGATTACCGGCGGCTGAGGCCAGAAGAAAACACGTGAGTTCCTTCATGAGTCAAAAGAAAAAGGGCCGGATCCTCGACTTCCTCCTGGAACGCGGCCTGTCTGATGAATACAGCGAGGCTGCTGCCGGCGACCTGCTGGAGATCTACCGGGTCCGGAGGGCAGACCATCCTATAGCGGCGCGGCTCTGGCTGTGGACCCAGATCCTGGCTTCGCTGTATGCCTTATTCCACAAAAATCTCTACGGGAGTGCGGCGATGTTCAAAAATTATTTTCTGATGGCGTTTCGGAACCTCAAAAAGCATAAAACATACGCTTTGATAAACGTGTTCGGCCTGGCCCTGGGCCTGAGTGCTTTTATTCTCATCCTACTCTATTTGCAGTTCGAGCTGTCCTTTGATCGGTTTCATGCCAATGCCGACCGGCTCTTTCGCGTGGGTGTCCGGAGCATACAGGAGGGCGATTTCCGGAACGATTCCCATGTGTACACGCCTCCCATGGGACCTGACATGAAAAAGGACATGCCGGAAGTGGACGAATTCGTGCGCCTGTCCACGCTGCGCCCTGCCTATCTCAATGTGGACAACGAGGTCTTCAAGGAGACGCGCGTCCGGTATGCGTCGTCCAGCATGTTTCAGGTTTTTTCTTTTAAACTCGAGTCCGGCGATCCTCAGCGAGCCCTGGACGATCCGTTCTCGGTCGTGCTTTCTGAGCAGGCCGCCGGCCGCATCTTCGGCAGCGTGGATCCCATGGGACAGACGATCCAGATCGGTACGGACAACGTTTACCGGGTCACGGGTGTGGCCCAGGATCCTCCGGCCAATTCCACCATCCAATTCGATGTCCTCATTTCCTTTGCGACCCTGTACAGCCTCCCAAACATGTACCTGGACTGGAACGGGGGCAACCAGTACATCACCTATGTCCTGCTGGGGCCGAACGCCACACAGGAGTCGGTCGAGGCCAAGTTCCCGGCCTTCCTGTGGACTTACATCAACGAAACCATCGCCCCCTATGGCTGGAAGAACGAAGCCTATCTGCAGCCGCTCCCCAAGATCCACTTCCACTTTGATCAAGCTTCCCGGACAGCGCTTACGAATTTTTTTACCTTCATAGCGGTGGCGGTCTTCATCCTGCTGATCGCATGCATTAACTTTATAAACCTCACCACAGCTCGAGCGGCCAGGCGCGCTCGGGAGGTCGGGATGCGCAAGGTGATCGGCGCTCACCGCAGCAACCTGGTCCGGCAGTTCCTGGGCGAGTCTCTCCTTATGACGAGCCTGGCGTTTCTCACGGGGATCGTTTTCGCGTGGCTGCTGGCACCTACCTACAGCCAGCTGCTGGACAAGGAAATGAGCCTGCTGGGACTGTTCAATCCCATCAGTTTACTGGGCTTACTGGGGTTGATCCTCATTGTTGGTCTTGCCTCCGGGATCTATCCGGCCTTTTATCTGTCGTCTTTTCAGCCGGTCAAGACCCTCAAGGGACAGTTGGCTTCCGGTGGCGGAAAACGCAGGTTCCGCAACGCGCTGGTGGTGTTTCAGTTCGCTGTTTCCGTCGCGCTCATCGTCTCGACGCTGCTCATCCGCGATCAGCTCGCTTTTATGAAGCGGATGGACCTCGGTTATGATAAGGAAAACATGGTCGTCTTCCCCCTGGCCGAACAGAGTCTGCGGACCAAGACCGAGGAACTGCGGTCTGAGCTGCTGGCAGTCCCGGGAGTTATTCAGGCCGCAGCCTCCTCTGATGTCCCGTATGGCGGTTTCACCTCCAATGGCTACATACCCGAAGGCTATACCCAGTCCCTCATGTTCCATGCCCTGGTCATCGACGAGCACTTTCTCGACACCTATGGCATCGAAGTCGTCAAGGGGAGGAATTTTTCCCCGGACTTCGCCTCAGACCGTATGGCTTATCTCATGAACGAGGTGCTGGCCCGGCAGCTGACATGGGACGATCCTATTGGCAAGACCATCTACAGGAATGAGCAGAAAAAAGTGATCGGAGTGGTAAGGGACTTCAAGTTCGCGAACCTCCACCAAGAGCTTGCGCCCCTGCTCATCTCCTATGCCCCCAACAGCAGCCAGCTGTATGCCATGTCTGTTAAGATCAGCGGACGCGACATCCGGGGAACTCTGGATTCTATCGAGGCGGTCTACAAGACATTCTCGCCCGGGATCCCCTTCGAGTACTTTTTCCTGGATGACGCCTTTGACAGGTTGTATAAATCCGAGGAGCGCTTCGAACGGATCTTCCAGTATTTTTCTCTCCTGGCGATCGCCATCGCTCTGCTCGGCCTGTTCAGCCTCTCGGCCTATACCGCCCAGCAAAAGGCCAAGGAGATCGGGATCCGGAAAGTGCTCGGCGCGTCCACCTCGAGCATCCTGGGCTTGTTCTCCCGGGAGATGTTGACACTGATCGTCGCCGCGAACCTGATCGCTGCTCCCATAGCCATTTATGTGATCCACAAATGGCTGAGTACCTTTGCCTTCCGGATGTCGATCGGTGTGGGGGCTTTTGTGCTGGCCTTTGTGGGAAGCCTGGCTGCGGCCTTTCTCACCATCAGCTATCAGTCGCTGAAGGCCGCCGTCAAGAAGCCGGTGGATGAACTGCGGTCTGAATAGTCCGGTGCTTCGACCTGGAGTGAAGGCTTAGGTTAGCGCCAAGTCGTCTCATAGATGATCAGTTCCCTGTGCCCGCCTTCTTTCTCCGTCATGCAGTAGAGGCGCCTTCCCCTCATCTTGGCGGGCAGGGGATTCTGTGCTCCCTTGTTTCCGATGCTGGTCCTCGCGATGAAGATCCCCTCGGAATTGAAAACATCGTATACGGCCTCGTTCGGGTTCTCGCCCTTTTCGTGTGTCATGATATAGAGCCGCCCCTCGTCATCTGTGATGAGATAGCGGCAGGGGGGCCAGGACGCGCGGAACACGATCCTCTGCCGCGCCCGGCTGTCCTCGGGATACTGGTTAAGGAAGGATGCTCTGTGCTGGGCCGTGACCTTGACCGGCATGTACTCCTTGCGGATCATGCGGACCAGGCTGCCCTGCAGATCAAAAACCCGGATCTCATATTCACGGTCCGGATGGGCAACGAACACAAAGTCCTGGGATGCCCTGGAGACCATGTCTCCCCTGGGGACCAGGAAACGGGAGGCGACTTCGAGGGGAGTCCAGGCGAACGCGTCGATCTCAGTGGACCGTTCATACAGGACATTGGCCAGGCCCACATGATCGACACGTTTTTTTTCGGCCATGTTTTCATCCTGCCATCGGATCAGGAAGTTCCCGTTCCGCAGCATCTGATCGATCGCGAAGCGCTGTTGTGTCTGCATCTCCCGGATGAATTCCCCTTCCAGAGAAAACAGCTGGAATTGAGTCAGGCCGGGGTCCTTGGCCATGAGCGTGCTGTCCCCCCAGACCTGGATTGTCCCGCCGAACAGGAATTGGCCGGGCTCTTCCCCCCGCGCCGCGAAGGACGTCACAAAGGCCCCCCGGGCATCGAATTTGAAGATGAAGTTCTCCCGGCTCTGCCAGCGGATGATAAAGATGTTCCCCTGGGCATCCACATCGAAGTCCTCCATATCCAGGAGGCCGGCCTCGATCACGGCCTGGTCCTCCGTATCTATGGAGAAGAGCCTCTCGAGCTGGAGTGAGCCGGGCTCGCCTTCCAGATGGTAGGGCTTCAGGTGGTTCTGCACGATTTCCACCTCCCCCTCCGTAGATCTTTCGACCTCGCGCGGGGAGGGGCCGCAGCCCGCCAGGAACGCGGCGGCCAGGATGAAACAGGCTGTCTTCTTCATGAAATCCTCCTAAACGCGAAGTGATCTTCACCTCGAGTACATGGTTGATCCCAATATAATCACGTTGTATTCTGCCGTCAAGCCGTTCATTGGTCGGAATAAATGAAAATGGGAGAAGAGGCGTATAACGGAATGACCAGGCTGTATGAGCTGCACGCCCACGTCCTCGACAAGTAGTCCCGGCTTTAGTCCATGTCTGCCAGCTGAGCTGCAAAGCCGAAAAAAAATCCGGTTTTTATCAACATTCTCGGTTTTCCGTCGTATAATAGATTAACCTGGCAGGAATATGGCGCACACCAAAAAAGAGCAGATCCAGAACCAAAG
>JBGUED010000022.1:0-12559 GCA_041821525.1 Candidatus Aminicenantaceae bacterium
AGGAGCAATACGCCGACCGCCGGCGGCAGGATCTCCCTGGCAGCCCGCAGAATAACCTCGGCATGATCAAAGGCGGGTTGGGCGATGAACAGCTTGTTGGCGAAATAGGCCGTGGCGAAGATGGCAATGATCACGGCCACGGCTTCGATGATCAGGGTGCCGAACACCCAGATACCAGCGGCCTTGCGGGCCTCCTTAGCAGTGCGGGCAGAGTAGAATTTCTGATAGAGGCTCTGGACACCCAGGAGCAGGAGCATGGTCGAGATCCCCATAGCGAGGATTTTGAGCGTCGGATTGTAGGTGAAGGTAGGGTTGAAGATCGCCCTGTGAGTCTCGGGCAGGGCGTACGCCAGTTTATCCGGTGCGGTGGCCACCAGGTTGTTGAATTCGGTCACGGGAAGATACCTGAAAAGCCCGGATCCTGCCACCTCCATGATCACGAGGGGGGTCGAGATGACCAGCGCGCTGAGGATGACGATCCCGTTGGGCAGGTCGGTGTTGGCGATGGCCACCATCCCGCCGATCATGGTGAAGACCGTGACAAACAGGAATGCGAAAAAGACCCCCTGCTGCGTCGTGATGTCACCGTCGGATATGACGTTCAGGATGTAGCCCCCGGCCTTGAACTGGTAGGAGACGATGGTGGTGAAGCTGATGATGATGGCGAAGGCTCCCACCACCCGGGCGACCGGGCCATAGCGGACCTCGAGGATGTCCCCCACCGTGTACTGACCGAAGGTGCGGATCTTGCTGGCGAGGAAGTAGATGATGACGATCCCGACTCCCACTCCCGCCACCTGCCACATCGCACTCCAGCCTGCCTTGGCAGCAAATTCAGCACCGGAGATAAAGGTCCCCGATCCGATCCAGGTGCAGATCAGGGTAAATACCATTTTCATGATGGGAATCTGCCGGCCGGCCAGCATCATGTCGTCCTGGCTTTTGACCTGCCGGGACTTCCAGAAGTTCATGATGGTCAGGCCGACAAGATAAATCAGGATGATAGTGATATACATATTCATGCAAAGCTCCTTTGAGGTGGGGTGTCACGCGATACGGTCTTGGATATATCAGATATCATGGTGTCGGAGTTAATATATCAAAGAGCATGAGGTATGCAAATACTTTTTTCACAGAGAAAAGACTTGGTTCTGTAACTCCAGCTCTTACTTTCGGATAGAGAATTTGTACAGAGTGAGGGTCTGGTAGGTCTCGCCCGGACGCAGGATGGTAGAGGGAAAATCCGGCTGGTTGGGGGAGTCGGGAAAGTGCTGGCTCTCCAGGCAGATTCCATAATGTTTGTGATACACACGCTCCACTTTACCGGTTATGGTCCCGTCCAGAAAGTTTCCGGTATAGAATTGTAAGCCGGGTTCGGTCGTGAAGATCTCCATGAGCCGGCCGCTGGTCGGCTCAAACACGTGGGCGGCCAGCGAGAGTTCTTCGCCTCCGCTCCGGAGTACGAAGTTGTGGTCGTATCCGCCCGGGACCTGTGCGATGCGCGCGCCAATAGCGTGTGGAGTTGTGAAGTCGAAGGGAGTCTCCAGTACAGGACGGAGTTCTCCAGTGGGGATAAGGCCATCATCCACCGGCGTGTAGAGGTCTGCCTCGAGTTTGAGCTCGTGTCCCAGGATGTCGCCTCGGCCCTGGCCAGACAGGTTGAAGTAGCTGTGATGCGTGGTGAGGTTCACAGGGGTGGCCTTGTCGGTCACTGCCTCGTAAGTTATCTTCAGCTCGTTGTCTTCCGTGATCCAGTAGGTCACGACACAGGACAGGTTCCCTGGGTATCCCTCCTCTCCATCCGGGCTGAGGTAGCTCAGTTCGACACCCACGGCGCTTTCCTCGCGGACCGGTTTGGCCGTCCACACGACCTTGTCGAAGCCTTGGAGGCCTCCGTGCAGGTGATTTTCCCCGTTGTTGGTGGCAAGGTTGTATTCCTGGCCTTCAAGGGTGAATTCCCCCTTGGCGATGCGGTTGCCGTAGCGGCCCACGACCGCGCCGAAGTAGGGTGTGGTTTCCAGGTATCCGGCCAGCGAGTCATAGCCGAGTGTTATGTCAGCGATGTTTCCATCTCGATCCGGCACCTCCAGCGATACCACTATGGCGCCGTAGGTCATAATCCGGGCCCGCAGGCCCTGGGAATTGTTGAGTGTGTAGAGCTCCACCAGAGTTCCGTCCGGCAATTGGCCGAATTCTTCCTTGAAAAGATCCATTTTCACCTTCCCCTGGGAGAGGCCCGCTTCTTCCTCAGTCGGCTGTGTCCGGCACTGAGGAAAGAAGATCACCGCAAGCAAAAGCCCTATGATCCACGGTGAGTTCCAGGTCCTGGTTTTCATATCCGGTCCTCCATACGTGTACTCCACTATAGAATTATCCGACTATACCTGTCAACGCCCCTGGGGCATTCATCCCCCAGGGACCCCGCTAATCCATAATATAGCATGTTTTTTTGTTGTTTTTCCCCAAGTTGTCTGATATATTACATATCAGAGAGAGGCTTCCCTCTCCCGAGCAGAGGTCGATAAGAGATGATCCAGGGCACACTATTCGACATCAAACGGTATGCCATCCACGACGGACCCGGCATCCGCACCACCCTGTTCTTCAAGGGCTGTCCCCTCCACTGCTGGTGGTGCCACAACCCGGAAGGAATCTCTCCCGACCGCGAACTCACCTTCAGGCCCAACCGCTGTCTGGATGACTGCAACCTCTGCCTCGCGAGCTGTCCCCAAAGCGCGCTCTCCAAGCCGGACGGCCGGATCCAAGTCGACCAGGACCGCTGCCACGTGCTGGGCAAGTGCGCCGAGTCCTGCCCCACCAGGGCCCTGGAGGTGGTGGGACAGTCTTGGACCGTGGATGAGGTCATGCGGGAGATAAACAAAGATCGCATTTTCTATGAACGCTCCGGCGGAGGAGTGACCTTCTCCGGAGGGGAACCCCTCCAACAGGCCGAATTTCTCACCGCACTGCTGGAGGAGTGCCATAAGGACGGCCTGCACACCGTGGTCGACACCTCCGGGCACACTCCCTTTGAAAGACTTGAGGGTATCCGGGACCAGGTCGACCTTTTCTTTTATGACCTCAAACACATGGACCCGGAAAAACATCGGGAGATGACCGGTGTCTCTAACCAGCTCATCCTGGACAACCTGCGCCGCCTCTCTGAGATCGGCAGCCGGATCCAGATCAGAGTCCCTTTGGTCCCAGGGGGCAACGACAACGCCGGACATGCACGCAGGATGGCTGAATTCCTGGCCTCCCTGTCCGGCATTCACGATATCAGCCTGCTTCCCTATCACAACATGGGGAGCCAAAAATACAAGAACTTGAATGTTACCTACTCAAATCCGGATACAGCGCCTCCGTCAAAGGACACCGTGGCCAGTATCCGGGAAGCCCTGGAAGATCAGGGCTTCAAGGTCAGGATCGGAGGATAGTCATGAATGAACGCATTCGTAAACTCAGAAAACAGAGCCTCGAGACCAAGCCCTCGATCTCCGGGGAACGCGCCCGGCTCATCACCGAGTTTTTTCGCCGCGATGAGGCCAGGGGGCTCTCGACACCGGTCAGCCGCGCTCTGGCCTTCAAATACATTCTCGAGAATAAGGTCATCGTGTTCAACGAGGGCGAGCTGATCGTAGGCGAGCGGGGCCATGCTCCGCGAGCCACGCCCACCTATCCGGAGATCACGGTGCATTCACTGCAGGACCTGGACATCCTTGACACTCGGGAAAAGACCTCCTATGCCGTTAACCAGGAAACCAAGGACATCTATGAGAACGACATCATCCCCTTCTGGAAGGGCCGGTCCATCCGCGACCGCATATTCAAACAGGTGTCGGAAGACTGGAAAGAGGCCTTTGCAGCGGGTGTGTTCACCGAGTTCATGGAACAGAGGGCCCCGGGACACACCGTGCTGGATGGGAAGATCTACGGCAAGGGCATGCTGGATTTCAAGCAGGACATCCAGCAGAGTCAGGAAGCGCTGGATTTTCTGAATGATCCGGAGGCCTATGCCAAGCGCGAAGAGCTGCGGGCCATGGATATCGCAGCCGACGCGCTCATGCGGTTCGGTGAACGCCACAGTGCAAAGGCCCGGGAACTGGCCGCGGAGGAGACCGACCCCCAGAGGAAAGCGGAACTCGAGAAGATCTCCGAAGTGTGTGCCCGGGTCCCAGCCCACGCGCCCCGGGATTTCCGGGAGGGGCTCCAGTATTACTGGTTCGTGCACCTGGGAGTGATTACCGAGCTCAACGGCTGGGACTCCTTCAATCCCGGGCGCCTGGATCAGCACCTGCATCCCTTCTACCAACGGGGGCTGGATGAGGGTACGCTCAGCGAGGAACAGGCTCAGGAGCTCCTGCAGGCCTTCTGGATCAAGTTCAACAACCAACCCGCCCCGCCCAAGGTGGGGGTCACTGCCGAGGAGAGCGGCACCTACACCGACTTCGCGCTCATCAACACGGGGGGCGTGAAGGAGGATGGTTCGGACGGGGTTAACGACCTCTCTTACCTCATCCTGGATGTGCTCGAAGAGATGCGCATCCTGCAGCCCAGCTCCATGGTGCAGATCAGCAAAAAGAATCCGGACCGCTTCCTCAAACGCGCCCTGAAGATCGTCAAGACCGGATTTGGCCAGCCTTCCATTTTCAACACCGATGTGATCGTCCAGGAGCTCATGCGTCAGGGGAAATCCGTGGAAGACGCCCGCAACGGCGGGGCCAGCGGATGCGTAGAGTCCGGTGCCTTCGGGAAGGAGAACTACACTCTGACCGGCTACTTCAACCTGCCCAAGGTGCTGGAGATCACCCTGCACAACGGAGTGGATCCGCTGACCGGGAAGAAGATCGGCATCGAGACCGGCGACCCCCGGGAGTTCAAGTCGTTCGAGGAGCTCATGGAGGCGTTCCGGAAGCAGGTCCGCCACTTCGCGGACATCAAGATCGAGGGCAACAGCATCATCGAGAGGCTCTATGCGGAATACATCCCCGCGCCCTTCCTGTCGCTGCTCATCGACGACTGCATCGCCAGAGGAAAGGATTACCATGACGGAGGTCCGCGTTACAATACCTCCTACATTCAGGGCGTGGGTCTGGGGTCCATCTCCGACACGCTCGTATCCATCAAGCACAACGTATTCGATCAGGCAAAGCTGACCTTGGCCCGCCTGCTGGAGGTCCTGGATACCGATTTCGAGGGCGAGGAACCGCTGCGACAGCTATTCTTGAACAAAACCCCGAAGTACGGCAACGACGACGACTATGCAGACGATGTGATGCGCGCGATCTTCGAGATCTACTATGATGCGGTCAACGGGAGGCCCAACACCAAAGGCGGCGACTACCGTATCAACCTGCTGCCCACCACAGTCCATGTCTATTTTGGGCGCATGCTGGGGGCCTCGGCCGACGGCCGCAGGGCGCACCAGCCCTTATCCGAGGGAATCTCTCCGGTCCAGGGATCGGACCGCCACGGCCCCACGGCCGTGATCAAGTCCGCGGCCAAGATCGACCATGCCCGCACAGGCGGCACGCTGCTCAACCAGAAGTTCAGCCCCCAGCTTCTGGAAGACGAGGCCGGCATCGACAATTTGATGCACCTGGTGCGCTCCTACTTCAGTCTGGACGGCCATCACATCCAGATGAATGTGGTCAAGGCCGACACCCTGCGCGAAGCCCAGCAGCATCCGGAACAGCACCGCGACCTGATCGTGCGCGTGGCCGGCTACAGCGATTACTTCTGCGACCTGAATCCAGACCTGCAGGATGAGATCATCCGCCGCACCGAACACCAGGACTTATAGGAAAATAAAGGGGAGGAGAAAGGAGAGAAAAGGGGGGGAAAATAAAGGGGAGTGGTACATTTAGGGGCTTAAATGTACCACTCCCCTTTATTTTACACCACTCCCCTTTATTTTATCCCCATTATTCTCTAAAATCAGGCCATGGAAAAGCTGAAAGATCATGCACGGAAACTGATCGACACCTTCAAGGGGAGCGATTATATATATGGGCTAGGGTGCCTCGACCGGATCGGTGAACTGGCGGCACCATTCGGATCACGGGCCCTGCTCATCACGAGCCTGGACCGCCGAGACCAGAAAAGCTATGCCGCCATCCTCGATTCGCTGAGCAGCGCCGGGGTCGAGGTCGCAGGACAGACAACTTCCTCCCGCCCCAACACCCCTCGCGAGGACGTGCTGCGCATGCGGCAGGCGGTGCTGGATACGCAGCCGGACTTTGTGCTGGCGGCTTCCGGCGGTTCCGGGATCGACGCGGCCAAGGCGTCCGTGGTACTAGCCGACCTGGGCGGTGAGTTCGACGAATACTTCGGCACGGGTAAGGTGACGGATAAAATTCAGGATTCGGGGCTCACGATGCGCCCCTGTCTCGGGCTCCAGACCGCATCCAGCTCCTCGGCCCATCTCACAAAATATTCCAACATCACAGACCTCACCGCCCATCAGAAAAAGCTCATCGTGGACGACGCCATCATCCCTCCGCGCTGCCTTTTCGACTACAGCCTGACTGCGACCATGTCACCCGACTTCACGCTGGATGGGGCCTTTGACGGAATCTCCCACTGTCTGGAGGTCTACTACGGGGCCCCACCGGAGATCATCGGCCTGGCAGAGGACATCGCCCTCTCCGGAATCGAACTCACGCTGGCGTATCTCGAGAGGTCCCTCATCGCTCCGAACGATCTGGAAGCCAGGGAGGCACTGGGCCTGGCAGCTGATCTGGGCGGATACGCGGTCATGGTGGGCGGCACCAACGGGGGCCACCTGACGAGTTTTTCGCTGGTGGACATCCTCAGCCACGGCCGGGCCTGCGCCATCATGAATCCCTATTACACGGTGTTTTTTGCCCCGGCCATACAGAGACACCTGAAAAATCTGGCAGGTCTCCTCCTCCGCTACGACCTGATTGCGAGCGGAGTGGCGGCTCTATCCGGACGCGAACTGGGGGAGGCCGTGGCACAAGGGCTGATGGCCTTCAGCCGCAGAGTCGGTTATCCCACCCACCTGAAAGAGGTCCCGGGGATGACCGAGACACACCTCTCTCGTACACTGGAAGCCGCCAAAGATCCCCAGCTCGACATGAAGCTCAAAAACATGCCGGTCCCGCTCTCGGCGGGGCTGGTGGATGAATACATGGGCCCGATCCTGGAAGCGGCCTATACCAAAGATCTTTCCCTGATCAGATCCATGGCATCGGAGTGAACATGAGCGCGAACCAAAAGCTCCTCTTCGATTTCGGGCGATTCAAGGTACCGGTCCGGGTTCCCGAGTATGCGGAAATCCTGGCCATGGGCCACGCCGAACCTTTACCCGATCCGGCACAGGCCGTTCTGCAGGCCCTGCAGGAACCGATCGGATGCCCTCCCCTCGCCCAGCTCATAGGCAGCAGGGTGGCCGCCAAAGCAGACGCCACCGCTGTGGTGGTGATATCCGACGACACGCGCCCCGTACCCTATTCCGGGGAGGACGGGATCCTTTTCCCCCTGATCGACGAGATGATCAGGGCCGGCCTCGCCCCGGCCAACATCCGGCTGCTGGTGGCCACCGGAACCCACCATGCTATGAGCGAGGAATCTCTGCGGGCCTTCCTGGATCCGAGGATCTTCTCCCTCGGGATCCCCATCCACAACCATAACTGCCGTAATCAGGACGAGCTGGTAAACATCGGACACACGGAATTGGGAGGGGACATTTTCATCAATCGCTTGTACATGGAGAGCGACATCAAGATCCTGACAGGCCTGGTCGAGAGCCATTTCATGGCCGGCGTCTCCGGGGGCCGCAAGTCCATCTGCCCCGGGCTCCTGGCAGAGCGATCGATCCACATCCTGCACGCAGGCCCTATCCTCTCCTCTCCGCTGGCCACCGATCTAGTCCTGGAAGGAAATCCGGTGCATGCAGAGGCCCTGGCTGTGGCCCTCATGGCCGGCTGCGACATGATCATCAACGTCACCCTGGATTCGGCCTACCGTACGACCGGTGTGTTCGGGGGAGACATGGAAGAGGCCCACATCGCGGCTTTCAACAAACTCCGGACTTACGCCGGCATCCCTGTGCATCAAAAGTACGACCTGGTCATCACGCACGGCGGATTTGCGGGGATCAACCACTACCAGGCGGCCAAAGGCGGCCTGGTGTGCGTCCCGGTACTGGAGCCGGGCGGGGTGTGCATCCTGGCGGGAAATCACCCTGACAGCGATCCCATCGGAGGACCCAAATATAAGGCCATGATGCGGCTCCTGGGGGAAATTGGCCCGTACGAATATCTGGAGGCGCTCCTCGATCCTGACTGGGCGTTCATACCGGATCAGTGGGAAGCACAGATGTGGTCCCGCCTGTTCCAGGTCACGCCGCCTGAAAACCTGATCTACTGCACGCTCGACATCGCGCCCGACGACTTTCGATGGCTGCCCGGGACCGATGCCCGCACTCTGGTTCTTCATGCCCCCAACCTGGAAGCGCTCATCCAGGGATCGATCGACACAGCGATCCAGAGGCTGTCAGATAACCTTGGACACTGCCCATCGATCGCGGTCCTCCTGGACGGGCCCTACGGCATCCCCCTTCCGAGCCGATAGAGAGTGAGGTCGCGGGGAGGCACAGACATCATCAGCCGAGTTGACGTGCCTCCCGCTTTTTATTACGATAGGGAAAGCGACCAGAATATCCCGACATCACAAGGACAGTCAATGAAAATAAACTTTCTCAGCATCAGCATTGCGCTTGTTTTCCTGGTATCAGGCGGAGGACTTTTCTCAGCCGCCGCCCAGGGAGATGCACCCCAGGCGCAGCTCCCTGTGTTGATCACGGCCTGCGGTCAGAGCCCGGATTCGAGCCTGCTCAAGGCCATCTTCATGCGCGCCAAACTCGAACACACCACCCCGGCCTATGAATTGATCCTGGAGGCCGCACCGGAGGATCTCACGGCAGCCTCCGATGCCGGGCGGCCGTTCAAGTCCATCATGATCATCATGGGAGCCAGCCTCAAGGGCATGGGGGCCGCAGGCATCTCCATCGAAGATGAGCTGGAGAGGACGGAAAAGTTGGTGGAGGCGGCCCGCATCCAGGGAATCTCCATCATTGGGGTCCACATAGGCGGTATGAAGCGCCGAGCACAAGGGGCCGACCAGGGGGACAACACCGACGAACTCAGCATCGACGCGGTGGCTCCCAACTCCGATTTCCTGATCATCAATCAGGACGGCGACTCGGACGGCCGCTTCACCACCATTGCCAACGAAAAAAAGATCGCCATCCTGACGGTCGCCAAGAACCTCGACCTCCTGGAAGTCGTCAAGCAGATCTACGGACAAAAATATCCCCAATGATTTTCGGGTTTGTTTGACTAAATAGATATAGGGAGCGAGAAGGGAAAGAATGGAAGCCATACTGGAATATCTCACACTGACCAAGATCATCGGGATATTCCTGTTCCTGGCCTCTCTGTGGCTGCTGCGGATCTTCATGAAGAACGATCGGCGTAACCTTTTCAGGGGCGTGATCCTGTTCCTGTTTTTTCTGCTGGTACTACTCTACCTCAGTCAGAGCGATTCCAAGAAGCTCACCATCGCCGATGCCCGCGACATGATTTTTCCGGTCCGCACCCAGGAGCTCAACTACCGCACGGTGCATGGAAAGGGGAGCGCCAGCCACATCACGACCTATTACTTCGACGACCCCCCGCCCCGCCTGGCTCTGACTCTGGACGATAGCGGAAACCACCTCCACATCACCAATCCCGCTTCTCTCAACAAGGTGCTGCGCGCCCTGAATCTCCCGGAGGTGACACAGGGAGCACGCGAGCTCGTCGCCATCACCGGCTCGCAACTCCACGCGTCGCTCTACCGCTGGGAAGACTATGCCATGGGTACCCTGATCGTGGGGAAGAAGGTCCACCAGAACAGAAAAACTCTGGAAAGCTACCCCTGCATCGCCAGCATCAAGATCCAAAGGATTGTGAACTCCCCCCGTTAGTTCAAATGGAATCGCCCCGCTCCCAGATTCCTGCCTGCCAGTACCAGTTGATATTCTTCGATACATGCCATACATTAGACGCCTACCATGTCGTCCATGAGCATGTTCCAATCCACCCAGATCATCCTGGCCGTCATGGTCGTGACCTACATCGTGATCAGACTGCTCAAAGTCTCGACCGAGCTGGCCCTCTTTTTTGCCGCTCTTGCCGGCGCCCTGGCCGGCGGGGCCGGGATTCCGGTGCGCCACATCGTAGAGGGCGCCTTCACCTATCTGGACATCATCCTGATCTTTGTGACCGCCACGCTGTTCATGAACCTCCTGAAGGAATCCGGTGGCATTGCCTTTGTGATCCGGGGGATCCTGAGCCGATTTCACCGGCACAGGTCCGTGCTGTTCGTGCTCATCACCCTGCTCCTGCTCATCCCGGGGGCCCTGACCGGAGCCGGCAGTGTCACGGTGCTGATCACCGGGGGGATGATCGCGGTGGTACTCCACTACATGGGAATCGCCAGACCCAGGGCTGCGGCCATCATCTTTATCCTGGCAGGGCTGAGTGCGGCTGCCCCTCCCGTGAGCCTGTGGGCCATGCTGACTGCGGCCGGTGTCAACATGCCCTATGTCGGTTTTTTCCTGCCCCTGCTGGTTCCCTGTGTAGTGCTGGCCCTGCTCACCATCTTCATCCTGGGATGGAAAGGGAGGCCCGTCGACCTGGAGAAGGCCCTCGCGGAGCTGCCGGATGCGCCCGCCAAGATGAACTGGCTCAAGGTTATCCTTCCCTTCCTGGTGTTTTTTGCCCTTGTCCTGGCCGGCCGGATCTGGCCCCATTCTCTGCCCATCATAGGGCTCCCCATGATGTTCGTGGCAGCAGCGGCCGTGACTTTCCTGCTGTCTCCGGTCAAGCTCGATTTCCTGAAGGTCTCCCGTGATACCATCCACCAGCTCCTTCCCCTCATCGGCACTCTGACCTGCGTGGGAATCCTGGTCCAAATCATGACCCTGACCGGGGTTCGCGGGCTGATCGCGGTCACCATTGTTACCCTTCCCTTGACCATTGTCTTTCTTTCCCTGTCCGTGGTGCTGCCGGTATCAGAGGCCGTGCTGATGTGGGGGGCTGCCCCGGTCCTGGGGGTTCCCCTGGTACTGCTCTTCAACACCATAGGACTCAACCCGATCGTAGCCCTGGCCGGCATGAGCGTCATCTGGCCTCTGGGTGATGCACTCCCACCCACGGCCATCATCGGGCGGCTTACCAAGGATACCGTAGGCATGGAAGAATCCTACGGCCGCATGCTGGTCTACTGCCTTGTCCCGGCCGTGCTCATTATTGTGACGGGGACGCTCATGGTGGTCTTCAGCAAGGATCTTTCATTTTTGACCCTGCTGTAAATGCAGGCATAATTGTTGGATGAAAATAAACGCCTGAGGGAGAAACAACAGCGATGATCATCACCATCCTGTATTATGTTCTGATCGGTTTCATCGCGGGTCTGATCCTCTGGAACCTGTTCAAAACCAGGAAATGGCAGGATGAGCTGCTCTATATCATCATCCTTATGCCCTTCATCCTGCGCCTGCTGCGGCTGAAGTGAGGAAGCGAGCGATGCGTGTGAATGTCCGATTTTTGAGGAAAGCGGGATTTCTGCTGCTGGGGTCAGTCCTCATGCTGATGGCGGGGTTGAGTTTTTACAACAGCCGCCATCTCGAGGAGCCGGTGGTCCTGGGCCCGGGTGTGACAGAGGTCAAGAAGCTAAGCGATTACTTCGAGGGCCTCGAGGGCACCATCAACGATGCCAATGTGTATGTCCTGGAGGGTCAGGAACCGGGCGGCAGTGTTCTGATTCTGGGCGGCACCCATCCCGAAGAGCCGGCTGGGCGGCTGGCGGCCTGGATCCTGGCAGAAAACGCGGTGCTGGAAAAAGGACGGCTGTTCGTGATCCTCTCCGCCAACCGCAGCGGGACTACGGTCACTCGCCTGGGTGGGGCCTACCCCCCGGATTACAGCATCGAAACACCCTGGGGGGAACGCACCTTCCGCATGGGCGACCGCTGGTCCAACCCGCTCGATCAGTGGCCGGATCCCGAGGTCTATATCCACTATCCCAGCCGGCAGGAGCTGGCCTATGTGGACATACGCAACCTCAACCGCACCTGGCCGGGCCGGTCCAACGGGACGCTGACAGAAAAGACCTGCTTCGCCATAATCCAGATGATCAGAGAGGAAAAGATCGACATTGCCATCGACCTCCACGAGGCCGAGCTCCAGTACCCGGTAATCTCCGTCATAGTGGCCCACGAAAAGGGTCAGGACCTGGCAGCCATGACCTCCATGATGATCTCGGGCATGGAGGGATTCGACCTCGGCATGGAGAACTCGCCCTACGCTCTACGCGGGCTGTCCCACCGGGAGATCGGAGATCACACGGAAGCCATCTCACTCCTGCTGGAAGCACCCGAACCCATGCTGGACGCTACGCGGGGCCGCACAGACCGGAAGCTGCTGCTGGAGGGCAAGGACGAGTTTGTGGTCAAGGCCGGGGAGCATGGGCTGCTCTTCGAGAAGAT
>JBGUED010000023.1:0-12309 GCA_041821525.1 Candidatus Aminicenantaceae bacterium
AAGGGACACCCTGTTACGTTAGAAGCGTATATGCAGGTTGGCGAAAAGATCAGGGTGTCCCTTTGGGGGACGTCCCCATAAAAAAGCCGGCCTTCGCGCTGGGCAGAGGGCCGGCTTTTGGTCGTCTCTAATATCTGGTTTATTTCACACCGAGCTTCTGTTTGGTCTGCTCGACCATTTGGGTGAATTTCCCCAGGGTGGCTTGCTGCTCGGCCTGGAGCTTCGCAATGTCTTTCTGCTCGATCTCGATCAGGCCTAGTAGGGATTCCATCTCGTTCTTTTCTGCAGACGTGAGATCGTCCTCATCCTTTTCGCCGAACTTGTCGTTGTACTCCTTGGTCATCGCCTCCAGGTCCGGCATCTTGGCCTGGATCTCGCGCACTTTCCGGTTGTAATCCGGGTTGTGGTGGAAGTAGAGCCCCTCGGCCATCTTCATAGCCTTCTCGGAATTGGCCTGGGAGAGGAAGCTGGCATCCAGGAGGTACTGGATGGTTTCCGGGGCCGTGGCGGCGTCCGATTGGGCCTGGGGTGCCATAAGCAGTCCGATGTTGTAAGCTACTTCGCCGGTTTTTCGCTTGCCGTAGGATTCTTTGTAATATTTGAGGGCCTCAGTCTTTTTCCCGGCCCGGTGGAGGGTTTTGGCATACAAGGTGACACTTCCGAAATCATCCAGGACGGGGACAACGATCTTGAAAGCCTTTTCCGCGTTGGCGTAGTCCTTGTTGTCATAGAGAGTTTTGCCGAGCTGCGCCATGGAGGTGGCGATTTCCTTGGACTTGAGGATGTTGTAGGATTTCTCGTAGGCATCCAGCGCGTTCTTGGGGTTGTTTTCCTTTTTAAACGACTCGCCCTGGATATAGTATCCGGCCCCGATCATCTGGTTCCAGACCTTTTCCTGGCCTTCCTGTTCCTTCTTTCCCTTGGCTCCAGTGGCGGTCTCGATCAGCTGGCCGGCATAATTCCTGGCTTTGGACGGGCTCTGCTGGAGGCAGACCGAAGACAGCGTGACCAGAACCTGTGCTTTGGTGCTGTCGTCCAGCCCCCCGATCGAAAGAGCCTTTTCTCCATATTTGATGGTGTCGGCTGCAGTCTTGCCGGTGTATTGTGCCGTGCAGACGGCGGCATTGGCAAAGTTTTCATACTGATGGCCTGAGCCGCCGAATTTATTGAGCCAATCCTTAAGCAGCTTGACCCTTTCTCCTGTGTCGTTGCTGGTCATGGCCTTGATGTATTCGTCGTTGGCCGGGTCCTGGGCCTGCAGGGGTGAGAATGTGAAGAGCACTAAGGCGATCGCGATGAAAGCTGCATTTTTCATTCGTGGCCTCTCCTTGGTTGATTTGCGTCAAGTCTCTCAAAATAACGTTTGGTCGAAAAAATATCAACGTGGTATTGAACAGAGACTACAACTGCATCTACATCTACAACATGTATAATAGCAAATAACGTGCCAAATATCCAGTCCTTCCCCACCGGCTCGGCCTGATAAAAACCCTGCGGTGGAAGGCTTTATGGTTTTTGTCATTTGGTATACAATGCCCCTATGGAACACACCAGCTTCCCAGAGCGGTTTCAAACCGAAGTGGGCAAGCCCCTGGAGGAGGGTGTAAGCCTGGGGCGCTACTCGAACTTCCGGATCGGCGGCCGCGCTGATTTTTTCTTCGATGCGGTCACTGAGGAAGAGCTGGTGCGCGCAGCCCTTTTCGCTCGGGAGTATGGGCTGCGCCACCGCATCATTGGCGGGGGATACAACCTGCTCTTCGACGACCGGGGCTTCCGGGGATTGATCCTGCGCAATGCGGTCAGAGGGATCAGGTTGGAGGGGCCCTCACGCATCATCGCCGCCTCCGGTTCCAACCTGGAAGAGCTGATGACGTTCTGCCTGGACCAGGAGCTGGGGGGGTTGGAGTTTCTGGTCGGCATTCCTGGCACGATCGGAGGGGCGGTCTACGGGAATGCGGGAGCCTTCGACCAGGATATCGGCCAAGTCCTGCAGGAGGCGCGAATCCTCACCCTCTCGGGAGAGGTCGTTAGGATTGAAAGGGATTTTTTCTCATTTTCTTACCGAAACAGCGCCCTCAAAAAGGCCGGACACATCCTGCTCGAGGCCGTACTGGAGGGATACACTCTAGACCGCGGGCACATCAGGGAACAGCAGGAGGAATACTGCCGGAAGCGTGAGAACCGACATCCTCCCAGAGATGTCGCCTGTGCCGGGAGCTATTTCAAGAATCCCATACTGCCTTCGGGCGAAAAGGTTCCGGCCGCATTCCTATTGGACCAAATCGGGGCCAAGGACATGGAAGTGGGCGCCGCCGCTGTCTATCCCGGGCACGCCAACTTCATCATCAACCAGGGCGGAGCCACCTCGCAGCAGGTCAGAGAGCTGGCCGAGCGGTTGAAGTCACGTGTAAGGAAGCGGTTTGGCGTAAACCTCGAGGAGGAGGTCATTTTCCTTCCAGCAGAGCCCTGATCCGCCTGTACTCCTGTTCGTTGATCTCTCTTTCCGTCCGCGCCATTTCCAATGCCGCAATACTGAGTTCGCGGTAGATCCGCAGTGCTCTCGGATATCCCTGGAGTGCCTCGATCTGGAGCGTGACAGATTTTTCGTCGCCGCGTGCCAGGGGACCGGTCAGGCTGCCTTTCGTGTCAAAATTCTTTACGTTCCGTAAAGTTCCTTTTACCAGGGGCAGGAGTGCCTCCACTTGGTCTGGTCGTGCTATCCCGGTGTTTTGGAGCAGGATGCTTGCATGATGGAGTAGGGGGACCAGGAGATTGGAGGCCATGCTGCAGGCGGTGTGATAGAGAGGCTTGTCCTTGGCGGCCAGGATGAAGGGCTGACTCCCGAGGTCCTCGACTATCGTCTGCGCCTTTTTCCTGGCGCGCGGTTCACCTTCCAGTCCCACATGGATCCCGGCAAAGGACTCCGGCCTAGCCTGTTTGCTGGCGAAAGACTGCATGGGATGGAAAGAGGCGGTGAGGGCGCCCCTTTTGGCCAGGGGTGCCAGGATCTCTGACGAGAGCAGACCGCTGCAGTGCAGGCAGAAGACGCCTGTCCAATCCCGGCCGCCGGAGGCCAGATCTTCGGCCACCCCACGGATGGCGTCGTCTGGGACCGTGAGGAACACCACCTGGCTGCCTGCCGCGGCCTCCCGGTTATCAGTCAGAGGATTGCCCGAACCGATGATTTGCCGGCTCTCTTGTGCAGAGCTCTGTGTGAGGCAGGTCAACCCGCGGATCTGGTACCCGCTGCGGCGTAAGGCCGTGCCCAGGGCTGTCCCCAGCTTTCCGGCGCCAAGGATGGATACGGTAGTCATGGTTTTTTCCTGAAAACATCATTCCACTGCCGGATTTCGAGGGGCGTGGGTGCTTCTTCGACCTTCTGGAGCTCCGCGTCCTTCCGGAACTCCCGCAGGGCTCCCTTCAGAATCCGGTGGAACTCGGCACAATCAAGGCTTTTTGCGCCGAGTTTGTGTGTAAAATATCGGATCTCACGGTCGGAACTGACCACAAAGAAGCGCCGCAGGTCCGTCTGCTGTCTTATGATCTCCTCGATACGGTTGTCTGCGCTTTTGCCGGGCTCAGGGTATACGACCGAGAGCAGGCCGTGGTCAGCACTGTCTGTCATCAGCCTCTCTTCCGGGGGGCCGTCGAACACAACGATAATCCTGGTTTTTTTGATCTTCTGTAACCGCTCCAGCTGCGAGACAAGCTGGAAACGGCTCTGCCTGTCAGCCAGGTTCAGGTTGGGGATGTGGCCGATAAGATTGTTCCCGTCGATCAAGTACGGCATTTTAATTTGGGGGTTTGTCCGGTCCAGCTCAGCCCGGCACTCGAATGTGCCTTAAAACGAATACGATTCGCCTGGTTTGAGGATGATTACTTCTGCAGTTTCTCCGACCTTGGCTTTGAAGACCTCCGGGTCTGCCGTGACGATGGGGAAGGTGTTGTAGTGGATCGGGATGACTTTTTTGGTCCCACAGAATTCGACGGCCTTAGCGGCGGAGTTGATTCCCATGGTGTAGCGGTCTCCAATAGGGATAAAGCTCAGGTCAGGAGCAAAGAACTCCTTCACCAGCTTCATGTCATAGGTCAGGCCGGTGTCTCCTGCGTGATAGATGGTCTTGCCGTCCAGCTCGATCACCACACCAGTGGGATCGCCCTTTTCAGCGGAGTGTACAGCCTGAACCATGTGGATCAATACCCCTTTGGACTCAACGGTCCCTCCGATGTTCATCCCTTCCGTCGGGATGCCTTCTGCTTCGGCCATGACGGCGATCTCATGGATGGTGACGATCGTTGCACCTGTCTTTTTGCAGATGGGGAAGGCGTCTCCCAGATGGTCTTCGTGGTCATGGGTCACAACGACCAGATCCGCCCCTGTGATGGCATCGGGTCCGCAGCAGGCCGCCGGATTTCCGGTAAGAAAGGGATCGATGTAGATGGTTTTGGATCCTTGGAGCTTGACCGCGGAGTGCCCTAACCAAGTGACGTCCATGTTTTTTTCCTCCTTTTTTATGGGTATTAAACATATTATATGGATTCCTTCTGTTTTTCACAATCCACATATTTTCCCCGCCATCCGACCGCTCTCGCCCACCCGCCCTGTAAGGATCCTGCGAATCTTTGTGCGGAGAGAGCCTTGCCAAATAACAGAGATTGAGCGGATGGCTGCCGCGCCCGCTGCTACGATTATTTATCAAGAAGACTGTGATGGAGTGATGCAGCGACCATCGGGGGATTTAGTCTTTGCTATCGTTCTTTGAGGGAATCCAACAGAGTCGGGCGCGAGGCCTGTCTGAGTGCAGCGAGTTCCGCAGCGCCGAGAAAAACGATAAAGAAAAGACGTTTAAATCCCACGGGGAGCCAATCACTACCATCCAGTCTCACCCGGGAGGCCAGGACATCCGCCTCCCGCCCAGCAGGTGGAAATGGATGTGAAACACGGCCTGTCCCGAATCCCGGCCCGTGTTGAGGACGATGCGGTAGCCGCTGTCCTCAAGGCCCTTATCCTGGGCCAGTTCTTTTGCCTTGAGGAGGATGTTTCCGAGGAGATCCTTTTCGGTCTCGCGTACCTCTTTCAAAGAGGCGTAATGCTCCTTGGGGATTATCAAGATGTGCGTTGGTGCCTGGGGGTTGATATCTTCGAACGCGAAGATAGAGTCGTCTTCGTACACCCTCTTCGCTGGGATCTCTCCCCCGATGATCTTGCAGAACAGGCAGTCTGTCATACTTCTTCCTCCCATTATTCGCGGAAGCGTTCGATGTGGGCCCCCAGGGCATTCAGCTTCTCTTCGATCTTTTCATACCCCCGGTCCAGATGATAGGCATCGTTGATGATGGTCTCGCCGCTGGCGATGAGCCCTGCCAGCACCAGAGAGGCGGAGGCCCGCAGATCCGTAGCCGTGGTCTCCGCTCCGGACAGGGGGGACTTGCCGCGTACGATGGCCTTGTCGCCTGATACTTCTATCGAAGCCCCCAAGCGCAAGAGCTCGTTGATGTGGGAGAAACGGCGGTCGAAGATGGTCTCGGTGATGATGGACGTCCCTTCGGCCTGAGTCATGAGGACTGTAAACTGCGCCTGCATGTCGGTGGGAAATCCCGGAAAAGGTGAGGTGGTGATGTCCTGTGGTTTGAGGTCCGGGCACCCCTTGACCCTGAGGGTGCTATTGTTGATCTTCTCGATCTCCACACCCGAGCTGCGCATCTTATCGATCAGGGTCGTGATATTGTCGGGACGCACGTGTGTGAGCACGATCTCGTCACTGGCCAGGGCCCCGGCGATGAGGAAGGTCCCAGCTTCAATGCGGTCTGGGATGATCTGGTGACTCGCCCCGCCCAGCTCGGCCACACCCTGAATGCGCATGGTCTCTTCCCCGATGCCATCGATCCTGGCTCCCATCTTGACCAGGAGCTTGCACAGCCCCGAGACCTCAGGTTCCACGGCGCAGTTCTTCAGGATGCTCTCACCCTTGGCCAGGGCAGCGGCCATGACCAGATTCTCAGTACCGCCCACGGTCTTCTTCTCGAAGGTGATAGTCGTTCCTGTCAGCTGCTTGGCTTCGGCCTTGATGTATCCATGTTCCAGGGCGATGGTCGCCCCCAGTTTTTCGAATCCCCCGATGTGCAGGTCCGTAGGGCGTGAACCGATGGCACATCCCCCGGGCAGGGCAACGATCGCCTTCCCGTAGCGGGCCAGCAGCGGGCCCAGCACCAGGATGGAGGCCCGCATGGCGCGCACCAGTTTGTAGGAGGCTTCCGGAGAATTGATGGTCTTCACCTGCAAGGACAGGGAATTTTTCCGGATGTTGTATTCGGCACCCAGGTCCTTGAGCAGGGTCAGCATGGTGAACACGTCGGTCACCAGGGGGACGTTCCTGAGGCGCAACTTTTCCTGGGTGAGCAGGGAGGCTGCCAGTGCAGGCAGGGCGGCGTTTTTGGCGCCGCTGATGCGAATCCTTCCCCTCAGTCTCAGGTTGGGATCGCCAAAGATTCTGATTTTTTCCATGGTCGTCTACAGCGTTTTCAAGGCTTGGTCCAGGTCGGCGATGACATCGTCGGGATTTTCACCGCCCACGCAGAGCCGGATCAGCTGGGGTGGGACATCCGCTTTTTCGCGGGCCTTCTCCCCCTGCTGCTGGTGGGTCGAGATGGCTGGTATGGTCGCAACACTTTTGATGCGGCCGAGGTCGGTGGCGCGGTAGATCATCCGGAAGCTGTCGAAGACACGGCGAGCGTTCTCGGGCGGCCCGTCCACGCGGAAGCTCATGAGATGGCCGTAGCGGTTGATCTCGTTCCCGGTCCCGTCGTCCGAATCTACCAGTTTCATGTAACTCTTGGCCAGCTGATGCAGCGGGAAGCTCGGCAGGCCCAGGTAGTCAACCTGATAAACCCGGGGGTGAGTTTCGAGATACTCAGCCACCTTTTGCGTGTTCTGACTGAACATGTCCATGCGGGAGCGCAGCGTGCGCAGGTCGTTGAGTGCGAACATGGCATTGACCGGAGAGGCGGCCGGCCCGTTGTCGCGGTAGGGAAGGAACTTCACGTACTCAGCAAAGCTGGCCTTGAACAGGGGGTGGTCGTTCTTGATCTTGGTGACGATGGGCTTGCGGCTGATGAGGGCCCCCCCGACTGCGAATCCAGAAGATGTGATGGTCTTGGTCATGGAGTGAACCACGATGTCCGCTCCGTGTGCGATGGGGCGCAGGAGGGCCGGGGTGGCACAGGTGGCATCGAATATGAATGGAATCTCCCAGGAATGAGCCAGCTCTGCAAGTGTCTCCACATCACAGAACGACTGCTGGGGGTTGCTGGGGGCTTCCACATACAGGAAGCGTGTGTTCTCGTCGATCTTGGATCTCCATTCCTCGATGTCCTCGGGATTGAGGACCCAGCGCACCTCGACTCCCCGCTCCACCATCTTGCGTATGGCGAAATGTTGGTAAGTCCCTCCGTAGACCTGGACACCGGAAACGAAATTCATGGTCTCCGGGCCGTCTTTCTGCTTGACCAGAAAGGGATCGATAGCCGACATGATGGCTCCCATCCCTGAGGCGGTCACTAAGCACGAGGTGTCGACTCCCGCACGATAGCCCTCCAGGAGCGCCATGGTCCACTCCAGGTAATAGGTGCTGGGATTGGCGATCCGAGTGTAGCACCAGGTGGGGATGAGGTAAGCCAGTGCCGCCTCCATCTCGTCGGAGTCGCGGTAAGCCTGGGAAGAGGAGAGATACAGGGGCTCGATCAGGGCGCCCTGGTTGAGGTTGAGCGCCTCTTCCACGGAGTAGAGGCCATGGACGGCCAGCGTGTCGAACTTGTACTGCTTTACGCGCTTCAGCAGGGTCTCCCGCTCCGCCAAGTATTTTTTACCCTCTTCGATGTATTTCGTGACACCAGGACTGAATTGTGGCGTATCAGACATGGCTCCTCCCTATAGTGAATGAATGCGGGTTCATTATATGCTATCCTCACCCATCCATACA
Source organism: Candidatus Aminicenantaceae bacterium (assembly GCA_041821525.1). Classification (GTDB taxonomy): domain Bacteria; phylum Acidobacteriota; class Aminicenantia; order Aminicenantales; family Aminicenantaceae; genus JAUXEH01. Next base: position 7,980 of record JBGUED010000023.1, read on the forward strand.
AACATTTCGTTGCCTTCTTGCTCTGCCCGGATCGCGACCTCGTCCTTTCTTGCTGCCAGAGTGGACAAGGCCGGGATTTGGTCTTATAATACTTATACGAGTTCTTCGTACTAAATCCAGCACCCGGGAGGATAACATGCGGCTACTTTTTGTAGGATTCGGAACGGTCGGGCAGGGACTTGCAGAACTGCTGATAGAAAAAAAAGACCTTCTCAGGAAGGACTATGGGCTTGAATTTTCCGTAGTCGGTATCTCGGATATGCTCAAAGGCAGCCTGGTGAACAGCAGCGGCATCGACCTCCCCGCTGCCCTCGACAAGGCCCGTTCGGGAACGAAACTCTCGGAATTCCCGGGAGAGGAATTCACCGGTGACGCACTGGAAATGATCCAGTCCGTGGACGCCGATGTTGTATTGGAAGCCACCTATACGGACATCAAGACCGGAGAGCCGGCTACCTCCCACATCCGGAAGGCTCTGGAGCGCGGCATGCATGTGGTGACGTCCAACAAGGGGCCGCTGGCGCTCCATTATCAGGAACTGGCCCTGCTCGCCAGGGAAAAGGGAGTCCGGTTCCTGTTCGAAGGCACGGTGATGAGCGGGACTCCGATCCTGAACCTGCTTCGGGAGACCCTTGCCGGCAGCGATGTCCAGGAGATCAAGGGGATCCTCAACGGGACGACCAACTATATTCTGACCCGTATGGAGGAGGGGCTCTCATATGACGACGCCCTGCAGAAGGCTCAGGAGCTCGGCTATGCCGAATCCGTTCCCGATGCAGACGTCCTGGGCTGGGACGCCCTGGCCAAGGTCACCATCCTGGCCAAGGTCACGTACGATGCCAAGGGCGATCCCTTCGATTATCCCTGTGAGGGGATCACTCAGATAAGCGCATCCGACATCATAGAGGCCAAGGAACGCGGCCAGCGCTTCAAGCTGATCGGGAAGGTCTGGAGGGAAGGGAACCTCGTGAAGGCGGCCGTAGCCCCGGAGAAGATCGACCTGAACCATCCCCTGGCCGCTGTCATGGGAGCCACCAATGCCATGACCGTGACCACCGACACGCTGGGCGATGTGACCATCGTCGGCCCCGGAGCGGGGCGGCGAGAGACCGGATTCAGCCTGCTCATCGACCTGATCAAGATCGCCCGTAAAGATTAAGTATAAAGGGGAGTGGTACATTTAGCGCGCTAAATGTACCACTCCCCTTTATTTTTTTCTTCACGCCAAAAAAAAGGGAGTGGAGGACCCGCCTCCACTCCCTTGGTGTTTCTTTGGCTTGGATCAGCCTTTGACGGTTTCCTCCATCCAGTCGGTGGTGATGGTCTTGGGCCTCTCGATGGGCAGACCCAGCGCACGATCCCAGATCAGCGCGGACAGCACACCCAAGGCACGTGAGGCGCCGAAGAGCACGGTGTAGAAGTCGTACTCGACGATACCGTAGTTCAGCAGAAGGCAGCCGGAGTGGGCGTCCACATTGGGCCACGGGTTCTTGGCTTTGCCATGTTCCCGGAGGATATCGGGCGCGACCTCATAGATGCCGCTCACAACCTGGAAGATCTCGTTATCCGGACAGTGCTTGAGGCCGAACTCTCTCTGGGCCATGTAGCGGGGATCGGTCTTTCGCAGAACCGCGTGACCGTAACCCGGGATGACCTTTCCGGAGTTCAGAGTGTCCCACAGGTACTTGACCAGGTCTTCCTTGGTGGGAACGCCGCCCAGGTCTTCCTTGACCTCCATGATCCAACGCAGCACTTCCTGGTTGGCAAGTCCGTGCAGCGGTCCGGCCAATCCACCCATGCCGGCGGACAGGGAATAGTAGGCGTCGGACAGGGTAGAACCCACCAGGTGGGTCGTGTGTGCGGATACGTTGCCGCCCTCGTGGTCACTGTGGATCACGAGATACAGCCGCATCAACTCTTTGAAGAGGGGATTTTCCACGCCCATCATATGGGCCAGGTTGCCGCCCCAGTCCAGGGTGTTGTCGGCCGGGATATGAGCGTTGCCCTTGTAGGATTTGCGGTAGATGTAGGCCGCGATCTTGGGGAGCTTGGCAGTCAGGTTGTACACATCCTCGAACATAGGATCCCAGTACTGGGTCTTGGGCATGCCCTCTCTGTACTTCTGAGCGAAAACAGAGTCCTTCTGCAGGGCTGCGATGGCGGTCACGAATTGGGTCATGGGGTGTGTATCGTTGGGAACGGCGTCCATGATCTTGATGAGGTAGTCGGGCAGGTCGCCGCGCTTGCGCCACTCCTCGGTGATCTCATTGACGTTGTCTTCCGTGGGAAGATCGCCGGTCAGCAGCAGCCAGAACAAGCCTTCGGGGAGAGGTTCTTCACCGCCCGGGGCCTTGGGCAGCTTCTCCTGTAGCTGGGGGATGTTGTAGCCGCGGAACCGGATGCCTTCGAAGGGATCCAGCGCGGATGTTTCCGTGACGATGCATTTGACACCACGCATGCCTCCGTAGGCCTGCTGGACCGTGACTTCGGAGATGACCTTGTCCCCATGCTCTTTGATCAGGGTTCTGACCCGATCCTGCATGGGACCAAGCTTAGATTGTAGGACTTCCTTTAAAGCCATAATTAGACCTCCTTTGCAGATGAATGGATGGTTATGATGATGATGTATCCCAGTCCATTTTTATTGAGAAAGAAAAATATATCACTGTGTAGTTTCCTTTGTCAAACGTTTTCGGATTCCCAGCTAACCTATGTATTTAGAGGGCTTTATCAGAGTTCCAAGGGGGGGCTTGAATAAACAGCCGGCCAGATGCGTATTATGAATGGCCACGGAGGCAGACGGAGCGAATCATCCCTCACCAGATGGCCGATTTCTCGGTCGAAAGTCTGTGCATCGCCTGTTTGCGCTCGGCCCGACGGAAAAGTTATTGACAAGCCTTTCAGGAAAGGGTTTATTTACAATGACACACATGTCGATACAGACACAAAGGAGATAAACAATGGGAGGAGCCTTGATAGGCCTGGTTATTTTGGGTGCGGTGGCGGTCTTTTTTATCGGCCTCTACAACGCCTTGGTGCGGCTGCGGAACAGGGCGCAGAATGCCTGGGCCCAGGTGGATGTGCAGCTGCGGCGGCGGTATGACCTGATCCCCAACCTGGTGGAGACGGTTAAAGGGTATGCCAAGCACGAAAAAGAGACGTTCCAGAACGTGACTGAGGCCCGCAACATGGCCGTCAATGCCCAGACCGTAGGGGAACAGGGGCAGGCCGAAAATATGTTAAGCGGCGCCCTCAAGTCTCTGTTCGCGGTGGCGGAGAATTACCCCGACCTCAAGGCCAACCAGAACTTCCTCTTGCTTCAGGAAGAGTTGGCCGGCACCGAAGGCAAGATCGCGTATGCGCGCCAGTTCTATAATGACTCGGTCATGAAGCTCAACACCAAGCAGGAGGTTTTTCCCTCCAATATCGTGGCCGGCATGTTCCGGTTCGAAAAGATGGAATACTTCGAGATCGACGAGGAAGCCGCTCGCGAGCCGGTCAAAGTCGAGTTCTGATCCCGGAGTACCGGACGCCACACATACGGATAGGGGCCTGCAGCAGGAGTTTCCATGTACGAACAGATCGCCGCCAATAAACGCCGATCGGTCTTCCTGATCCTGTTCTTCCTGGTGATGATCTTTGCCCTGGCCTGGGCCTTCGGACAGATCACGGACTTCGGGCGGTATGCCGTGATCCCCGCCGCCATCCTGGCCGTCTTCATGACCTGGGGCAGCTATTTTTACAGCGATAAGATCGCCCTGAGCGTCAGCAAGGCTCGCCCGGTGAGCAAGGAGGAGTATCCCCATCTCTACAACGTGGTGGAGGGGCTGGCCATCGCAGCCGGCATTCCCAAGCCGCGCTGCTATGTGATCGACGATACCGCGCCCAATGCGTTTGCCTCCGGCCGCAATCCAGAGAATGCAGTGGTAGTGGTCACGACCGGGATCCTGCAGAAGCTCAACCGTGCGGAGCTTGAAGGTGTCATCGCCCACGAGCTCTCCCACATCAAAAACTACGACATCCTGGTCCAGACCCTGGCTGTGGTCATGGTGGGCATGATCATGCTCCTGAGCGACTGGATCCTTCGCACCTTCCTGTGGGGTGGGGGCCGCCGCAGGCGCTCGAGCAGCGAAAAGGGCGGGGGGAATGCCGGCACCATCCTGGTGGTCGTGGCGCTGGCCCTGGCTGTGCTGTCGCCCCTTTTCGCCCAACTGCTGCGCCTGGCCATATCACGCAAGCGTGAGTTCCTGGCGGATGCCACCAGTGTACGCATGACGCGTCATCCGGAAGGCCTGATTGCCGCGCTGGAGAAACTGGCAGCGACTGCTGA
>JBGUED010000024.1:0-12230 GCA_041821525.1 Candidatus Aminicenantaceae bacterium
GTGATCAGCTGACGAGAATGCGCCCGTGAATAGGAAAAACCCACCAGGAACACGACGTTATCCAAACGTCGCTCCAGCATGGAGAGCAGGGTCTCGCCCGTGATGCCTTTTTTGCGCTCCGCCCGCTTGAAAAAGAGACGGAACTGTGATTCTGTCATGCTGTAATAGCGTTTGAGCTTCTGCTTCTCCCTCAGCTGGATCCCATATCCCAGGATCCTTCTGCGTGCCCGTCCGTGTTCTCCAGGCGGATAGGGCCTACGCTCCACCGGACATTTATCCGTAAGGCACTTGTGGCCTTTGAGGAAAAGCTTCGTTCGCTCGACTCTGCAGTAGCGGCATGTATGATCGTTATGTCTTCCCATGATAATCGTCTCCTTGCTTCTTTCCAGGCCTGGGCCTAGACTCGCCGTCTTTTTCTAACTCGACAGCCGTTGTGCGGGATGGGAGTGATATCGCGGATGGACTTGACCTCCAGCCCGTCAGACTGCAGTGACCGGATGGCAGATTCGCGCCCCGCTCCCGGGCCCTTGACCCTCACGTCCACATAGCGGACGCCGAACTCCTTGGCCTTGCTGGAGACTTCCCGGGCTGCCAACTGGGCGGCAAAGGGAGTGCCCTTGCGGGCGCCTTTAAATCCGGCCGTTCCCGAACTCGACCAGCAGACCACATTCCCTTCCCGGTCGCTTATGGAAATGATCGTATTGTTGAACGTGGATTGGATGTTCGCCAACCCATACCCCACATCCTTTCTTACTTTTTTCTTCTTGGTGGTCTTTTTTTTCGGCTTTGCCATGGGTCCCTCTCCCCTCTATTTTTTCATCTGGTTGCCGCGCGGGCCTTTGCGGGTGCGGGCGTTGGTCTTGCTGCGCTGACCGCGTACCGGCAGGCGCCGCTTGTGCCGCATGCCCCGGTAGGCGTTAATATCCATCAGTCGCTTGATGTTGGTGCTGATCTCCTTGCGCAGATCTCCTTCGATCTTCTCATGCTCCTCTATGATCGTTCGAATGATATTGACTTCGTCCTCACTCAAGGAGCCGACTTTTTTGTCCTTGTCGATCTTAGCCACTTCCAGGATTTCACGGGACCGCGTGCGACCGATCCCGAAGATATAGGTCAAGCCGACCTCGATCCTTTTTTCCGAGGGAAGCGTAATTCCAGCTATTCTTGCCATGATGGTACCTCGTCTAGCCTTGTTTTTGCTTATGTTTGGGATTGGAACATATGACGCGCAGTATCCCGTTGCGTTTAATGATCCGACAGTTCCGACACATTCTTTTTATGGATGCTCTCACCTTCATGATTCGGCTCCCTATTTAAATCGATAGGTTATCCGCCCCTTGGTCAGATCATAGGGCGATAGTTCCACCAGGACCCGGTCGCCTGGCAGGATGCGGATGAAATGTTTGCGCATACGGCCGGAGATGTGGGCCAGGATCTTGTGCTTGTTTGCCAGTACGACCCGAAACATCGCATTGGGGAGGGTCTCGATCACCGTTCCCTCTGCTTCGAACACGTCCGGTTTAGGCATGCAATGGCTCCTTCAGGGCGGTTCGGCCCTCCTTGTCATTCAAGACACTTAGGATCTGGGGCCCGTTGTCCGTTACGGCGATGGTGTGTTCGTGATGGGCGGACAGGCTGCGGTCTCGTGTCACCGCCGTCCAGTCATCCGCCAAGACCTCGACGTCCCAATCGCCCGCCGCTATCATGGGTTCGATGGCCAGGACCATTCCTGGTTTGATCTTGGGCCCGTGGCCGGGCAGGCCGAAATTAGGCACCTGGGGCTCCTCATGCAGCGAGAAGCCGATCCCATGCCCCACGAAGTTCCGGATCACCGAAAACCCCTGAGATTCGACGTAGGCCTGGACCGCCGCCGAGATGTCTCCGATACGGCTTCCCGGTACAGCCTGTTCGATCCCCCTGTAAAAGCTCTCCTCCGCCACCATGATAAGTTTTTGGGCGGCGGAAGCGACCTTTCCCACGGGAAACGTGACGGCAGCATCACCGTAGAATCCGTCCACTATGGCCCCGAAATCGATACTCAGGATATCGCCCCCCTTCAGCTTCCGCTTCGAAGGAATGCCGTGGACGATCTCTTCATTGAGGGACGTACAGAGCGAGGCTGGGAAGCCGCGATAGCCCTTGAAAGCGGGCAGGGCCCCCAGCTCGCGGGTCCTCTTCTCGGCATACCGGTCAAGCTCGAGGGTGGTGATCCCCGGCCGGACCTTTTCTGCCAGCTCCGTAAGGATCTGGGCCACGACCTGATTGGCCGCACGGATGGCCTGGATCTCGGAATCGCTCTTGTAGATGATCATCGCTTTGCCGATGCCTCCGGCTTCAGTGCCAGCCCCGGAAGGGAGCGTTCCAACACGGCCTCGATCCGGGCAAAGATTTCCTCGATCCGACCCTGGCCCTCGACCGCATGATACACATTCTTTTCCCGATAATACTCCTCCAGCGGAGTGGTCTGTGTGCAGTACACCTTCAGCCGTCTCCGGATGACCTCGGATTTATCATCATCCCTCTGGATGAGGCTGCCTCCGCAGGCATGGCAGGCGCTGGGCTCAGTTGCTGCCGCCTCGCTGAGGGTGTGTATGGAACCGCACCCGGAACAGATCCGGCGCGCGGACAGCCTTTCGATGATTGCCTGGTCGTCGACCCGAATATCCAGTACGATCTCATCCCGACCGGGATCGATCTCCAGCAGGCGTTCCGCCTGGTGGACAGTGCGGGGGAATCCGTCCAGGATGAAGCCAACCCGGCAGTCCTCCCGGCCGATCCGTTCCTGGATCATGCCCACCACCACGTCGTCACTCACCAGCTCGCCTCGGTTCATGAACGCCTCGGCCTGAAGGCCCAGGGGAGTCCCCCTCTGGACCGAGTCCCGGAGCAGGTCCCCGGAGGAGATCCGCGGGAAGCCATACTTCCCTTGGATCAAATCACCCTGGGTGCCTTTGCCGCAGCCGGGAGGGCCGAGAAGAATGATCCTCATCCTCTCCTTCCTTTGAGCCGGCTGCGCCGCATGAATCCATCATAGTGACGCATTACCAGCTGGGCCTCGATCTGCTGCAGCGTGTCCATGGCCACACCCACCACGATCAGGAGGGAGGTGCCGCCGAAATAGAACTGCAGCCCCATGCCCTGGGTAAACCATTCGGGCAGGTTCTGATCCAGGAAGGGCCCGATGACCGGAAGCGTGTCCACCCTCAGCCCCGAGATCAGGATCTCGGGAATGGCAGCCACAGCCGCCAGATACACGGCTCCGACCAGGGTCAGGCGGGACAGCACAGAATCAATGTAATCCGCGGTGTTCTTTCCAGGACGGATCCCGGGGATGAAGCCGCCGTACTTGCGCAGGTTATCAGCCACGTCGGTCGGGTTGAAGATGATAGACACGTAGAAGTAGGTAAAGAAGATGATGGCGGCCACGTAAAAGAGGAAATACAGAGGCATTCCCGGCGAAAACTGCTGGGCGATGTTCTGCAGGAACGGGACGTTCACCATCTGGGCGACCGTCATGGGGATGGTGATGATAGAGGCCGCGAAGATGATGGGGATGACGCCGCCGGTATTGACACGGAGCGGTAGGTGCGTGCTCTGCCCGCCGTAGATCTTGCGGCCCACGACGCGCTTGGCATAGGACACGGGCAGCCGCCGCTGTCCCCGCTCCACGAACACGATGAACGCGATCACTACCAGCATCAGGGCGACCAAGAAGAGGACCCGCAGGGGTGTCTGATCTCCCGTGCGCAGACCCTGGATCATACTCAGGGCCGCCCGGGGGAAATCCACCACGATCCCCGCGAAGATGATGAGTGATATGCCGTTCCCGATTCCGCGTTCCGATATCTGCTCACCCAACCACATGATAAAGACCGTGCCCGTGGTCAGCGTCAGTATGGTCATCAGGACGAATCCGATCCCCGGATTGGGGACGATGGGTGCGTTGGAGACGGGGCTCCGGAGGCTCTGGAGCAGGGAGGCGATCCCGGCGGACTGGATGATACAGATTCCCAGGGTGCCGTACCGCGTGAATTGAGTGATCTTTTTCCGGCCCATCTCCCCTTCCTTGGACAGGCGCTCCAGGTAGGGCCACACCACCTGCAGCAGCTGCAGGATAATGGAGGCGCTGATGTAGGGCATGATGCCCAGGGCGAAGATCGTCATGCGCGACATCGATCTGCCGGTGAACAGGTCCACCATCCCCAGGATCGTGCCTCTCTGGGATTCCCAGAGCTCGGCCAGGGCACTGGCGCTGATCCCCGGATTCGGGATCTGGGCGCCGATGCGGTACACGGCCAGCAGCGCCAGGGTGAACAGCACCCTCCTTCTCAGATCCGGAATGCTGAAGATGTTGCGGATGCTGTCTAACATCACTCTGATCCTATAAGTACGGCCTTACCGCCGGCATCTTCGATCTTCTTCTGGGCGGAACGTGTGAACTTATGTGCATGGACGGTCTTGGCGGAGGTAATTTCCCCTCGCCCCAGGATCTTGACCAGCTCGCTCTCTTTCTTGATCAGGCGGGACTCCACGAGATCCTTGAGCTCAATCGTATTCTTTTCGACCTTTTCCAGCCGGTCCAGGTTGATCTCGCTGTACTCCGTGCGGAAGATGTTGGTGAATCCTCGCTTGGGTATACGGCGGTTAAGGGGCATCTGTCCACCCTCGAAACCTCTCTTCCGGGAGTACCCGGATATGGATTTCTGTCCCTTGGAACCGCGGCCGGAAGTCTTTCCGCGGCCGGAACCGGGTCCCCGGCCCACACGCCGCTTGTTCTTCCGGCTGTTCTTGGCAGGATGAAGATTACTCAGGTCCATTTTAATCCAGCTCCTCCACCTCGAGCAGATGAGGTATCTTATTGATCATGCCGCGGATCTCGGGACGATCTTGGCGCACAACCTGGGAGTCGATCCGCCTGAGGCCTAGGCCCTTCACGACCTCCCGTTGTTTCTGCGGCCTGCCGATGACGCTGCGCACCAACCTGATCCGCAGCTGCTTCTCCTTCGGCTTTTTGACCGCCTGGGGCTGCGCTGCTGCTTGGGTTTTGTTTACTGCCATATCTTTTCCTCGTCGATGTTCCGATTCTTGGACACCTGGGCCGGATTCTTCAAGTTGATGAGGGCGTTCATGGTGGCATGGGCCACGCTGATTGGGTTATTGCTACGGAGGGACTTGGTCAGGATATCCTTGATGCCCGCCAGCTGCATGATGATGCGGACTGCACCGCCTGCGATCACGCCCGTTCCCTCGGAGGCTGGCCGCAGGACCACTTCACCACCCCCGTGAACCCCCTTGATAAGGTGCGGGATCGTGGTCCCTCTGAGCGGCACCTGGATCATGTTCTTCTTAGCGTCCTGGACACCCTTCGCGATGGCAGGAGGCACCTCTCGCGCTTTGCCCTTTCCGATCCCGATCATCCCGTTTGCGTCTCCCACGGCTACCAGGGCGGAAAAACTGAGGTTCTTCCCGCCTTTGACGACCTTGGTGGTCCGACGGATCGAGATAACCTGGTCCTTAATTTCCTGTTCGTCTTCTTCGATCGCTTGGTTGCGCTTTTTGTTGTACACTCTTCATATCTCCTTGTTGGGTTGACCGCTAGAAAACCAGGCCTCCCTTGCGCATGGCATCCGCCAGATTCTTGATCCGTCCGTGATAGGGAGAGACCCCCCTATCGAAGACGATGGTCTTTATCTTTTTTTCCTTGAACCGGCCCGCGACAACATCGCCCAGCGCCTTGGCCGCATCCACGTTCTTGAAGTTTTTGTGCTTGTCCCGGAACGCTTTTTCCAGGGTACAGGCCGAGGACAGGACCTTTCCGTTGATGTCGTCTATGGCCTGCACATACAGGTAGCGGTTGGAGCGCGTGACCAGCACGCGTGGCCTCTCCGGAGTTCCGCTGATCTTCTTCCGGATCCGCTTCCGGACTCGCTGACCTGCAATCTTTTTCTTAACAACGTTATTTTTAAACACCGACCACCCCCGCTTTCCGTTCTTTCTTGTGCAGTTTCTCGCCCGCATACCGGATCCCCTTGAGCTTGTAGGGATCGGGCTTGCGGAAGCTTCGGATCTTATGGGCTTCTTGGCCGACCCTCTGCTTATCGATTCCCTTGACGGTGATCAGGGTCGGCTTCTCCAGGACCACCTCGATATCATCGGGAATCTCGTAGATGACGGGCTTAGAGTAGCCCAGGTTCAACTCTAACTTGGACTTCTCGAGCTTGCCCCGGTAGCCCACGCCCACGATCTCCAGCTTCTTTTCAAAGCCGCTGGTCACTCCGGTCACGGCATTGGCTACGAGCGAACGGACCAGCCCGTGAAATGCAGGGAGATTGCCCTCATCGCTCTCCCGCTTGACCACAATCTGCGTCTCCAAGACCTCCACTGTGATCCCCGGTAAGAGGGGAGCCTCCAGTTTGCCCTTGGCCCCCTCACACTCGATCTTGTCTGCGACGACCTTGACCCTGACTCCTTCCGGGAGCGGTATAGGTTGTTTTCCAATTCTTGACATGACTCGTTTCCTCTCAGGTCGGGCCTACCAGATCTGGCAGAGCACCTCTCCTCCCACACCAATTTCCTGACACTTTTTGCCCGTGACGACCCCCGTGGAAGTGGAGACAATAACGATTCCCAGGCCGTCCAGGACCTTGGGGATCGAATCAGCCTTGCAGTAGATCCGGCACCCGGGTTTACTCACCTTCTTCAAGCCGGTGATGACACTCTGGTTGTCGTCGGTATACTTGAGGGTCATGCTCAGGGATCCCTGCAGGTTGTCGTCTACGACCTTGAAATTCCGGATATATCCCTCTTCCTTCAGGATCCTTGCAATCTCCACCTTCATCCGTGAGGAGGGGAGCCGGACGTCCTTTTTCCGCCCCATGGCGGCATTTCTTATCCGGGTTAACATATCAGCGATAGGATCGGTTAACGTCATAGTATTGTCCTCTCTCGTGCCCTACCAGGAAGCCTTCGTGACCCCGGGAATCTCACCTTTCAAGGCCAGCTCGCGAAAACACAGCCGGCACATGTCGAACTTCCGGAAGTAACCCTTGGGGCGCCCACAGATCCGGCAGCGGTTGCTGTGCCGCACTTTGTATTTTGGATCTTTCAGGTACTTTGCGATCGATGATTTTTTTGCCATTTTTGCCTTCCTTATGACGACTCGCCAAACGGCATTCCCAATTTTTTAAGCAGGGCATATGCCTCGCTGTCAGTCTTGGCGGACGTCACCACGGTAATGTTCATCCCGCGCGACTGATCCACCTTCGTATAATCGATCTCCGGGAAGACCAGTTGGTCACGCAGTCCCAGAGTATAATTGCCCCGGCCGTCAAAAGACCGGGATGAGATCCCCCTGAAGTCCCTCACACGCGGCAGTACGATATTCACCAAGCGATCCATGAATTCGTACATCCGTTTTCCGCGCAGTGTGGTGTAACAGGCGATGGCGTGTCCCTGGCGCAGCTTGAACTGCGCGATGGACTTACGCGAGCGCCCCACGGCCGGCCACTGACCGGTGATGAGGCTCAGTTCCTGTTTGGCCGCATCCAGGATCTTGATGTTCTGGATGGCCTCTCCAACACCAATGTTGACCACGATCTTCTCCAGCCGCGGAACAGCCATCCGGTTGGGGGTCCCCAGCTCTTTCTGTAGCTCGGAGAGGATCTCTTTTTCGTATTTTTCCTTAAGCCGACTCATAGCTGCCTCTCAAACCCTATTGCCTCTCGATGGTGATGTCGCACTTGCTGCAGATCCGGACTTTGTTGCCGTCCTCCAGCTTCTTGGCCCGCACACGCACGCCCTGGGCACATTCTGAGCAGTAGATCTGGACATTGGACATGTGGAGGGGGCCTTCCTTCTCCATGATCCCGCCCTGGATGTTTTTGCCCTGGTCGCGGCGAATGAATTCCTTGACGAAGTTGAGCTTCTCCACCACAACTCGGTTCTTTTCGGGAATGACCTTAAGTACCCTGCCCGTCTTACCCTTGTCCTTGCCCGCGGTCAGCACGACCGTGTCATTCTTCTTGATCAACATCTTGCCCATCACAGAACCTCCGGTGCCAGGGAGACGATCTTCATGAATTTTCGTTCCCTCAGTTCGCGCCCTACCGGTCCGAACACACGCGTACCAATGGGTTCACCCTGAGTGTCTATGATGACGGCCGCATTCTCATCAAAACGAATGTAGGAACCGTCCCGGCGCCTCACTTCCTTCCTGGCCCTGACGACAACCGCCCTGACCACATTACCCTTGGGAATCTTGCTCTCCGGGTCGGCCTCTTTGACAGAGGCAGAGATCACATCGCCTATGGATGCGGTCTTCCCCACGCCTCCTCCCAGAGGCGTGATACACAAGATCTTCCGGGCACCGGAGTTGTCCGCCACCTTGAGCATGCTTTCCGAGCAAATCATTCTTTTTTATCCTCGCTGACCTTTTCTTTCTCGGCGGGGGTCAGACCCACAATCTCGTCCACGCGCCATCTCTTGCGCGCGCTCAACGGCCGGGTCTCGACGATCTTGACCACGTCACCGAGCTTGCACTTCTCATACTCATCGTGAGCCAGAAATTTTTTCTGTTTCCTCACGATCTTTTTATATAAGGGATGCCGGACCTGGCGTTCCACCAAGACCGTAACCGTCTTCTTCATCTTGGTGCCGACGACAGTCCCGACTTTGCTGGTTTTTCTGGCTTGCGTGTTCATTTGTCTTTATTCCGTTCCTTGGTGTCTCCTGACCCGCTTTCATTCTGGATGGTCTTGATCCTGGCCAGGTCTTTCTTGATGGTCTTGAGCTTCATGGTGTTCTCCAGCTGACCCAGCGCATGCTGGAATCTCAGTTTGAACAGCTGATCCTTGAGTTCAGCCTCCTTATCGGCCAGTTCATCTGGGGACAATTCCCTCATCTCTGTCGGTTTCATCGCAGTTCCCCTATTTCGCGGGATACGATCCTCGTCTTGATCGGCAGCTTGTTGGAGGCGAGCTGCATAGCCCGTCGGGCCACCTGCTCGGACACCCCTTCGATCTCGTACAGGATCCGACCCGGTTTAACGGTCTCGACCCAGAATTCCGGATCGCCCTTGCCCTTTCCCATCCGCACTTCCGTAGGCTTCTTGGTGACGGGCTTCCAGGGAAAGACACGGACCCACAACTTTCCTTTTCTTTTTGCGTGCCGGGTGATAGCGACACGGCCCGCCTCGATCTGGCGAGCGGTCATCCAGCACGGCTCCAGCGCCTGTAGCCCGTATTCCCCGAAAGATAGACTGCCGCCGCGGATGGCCTTGCCCTGCATCCGGCCCCGCATCTGCTTGCGGTGTTTTACCTTTTTGGGCATCAACATGGTTAAATCTCCTCGATCTCTGCGGATTGGGAGGTCATCTTGGGTTTATCTTTGTCACTGCAGTAGACCCACACCTTGATCCCGATCTGACCGTAGGTGGTAAATGCCTCAGTAAAGCCATAATCGATGTCCGCCCTGAGGGTTTGGAGGGGAAGCTGTCCCCTGAGATACCATTCCGAACGGGCGATCTCGTTCCCACCGAGACGGCCCGAGCACATTACTTTGATACCCTTGGCGCCCATCTTCATGGCCATCTCTACGGCCCGGCGCATGGCCCGGCGGTAGGCGATCCGTTTCTCGAGTTGGATGGCGATGCCCTGTCCTACCAGGAGGGCGGTCAGCTCCGGCTTGTCGACCTCACGGATGTCGATGTAGACCTCCTTGTTAGCGAGGTCCTGCAGGAGGACCTTGAGGCTCTCGATCTCCTTGCCCCCCCGCCCGATGACGATGCCGGGCCGGGCAGTATGGATAATGACCCGGATCTTGGGCCCGACGCGCTCCACGTCCACTTCGGCAATCCCCGCATGTTTGTAGCGGGACCTGACGACCTTCTTCATCTTGAGGTCTTCGTGGATCAGGCGGCTGTACTCCCTGCCCGTGGAGAACCACCGGGAGCTCCACTGTTTGTTGAATCCCAATCGAAATCCATATGGATGTGTTTTCTGGCCCACTGTTTAACTCCCTTTGCGTTCATCTAGATAGATATGGACATGGCTCGTCGGCTTGAGTATGCGAGCGGACCGCCCCATGGGGACTGGCCGGAACCGTTTCCAGTGAGGTCCCTGGTTCACGAAGATCTCGGCGATGTACAGGTTGTCCACATCGACATCTGGGCTCTTCTGCTGTGCATTGGCCACGGCCGAACGCAGCACCTTTTCCACCACGGTGCTGGCTTTTTTCTTGGAGGAAAACTGGAGGATGGTAAGGGCCTCGCCCACGAAGCGGTCCCTGACCAGGTCAGCGACCAAACGGCACTTCTGGGGAGAGATCCGCACATGCTTGGCAATGGCTCTCGAGATGTATTCCTGTCTGTCCATTTTACTATCTTACCCTGATAGTCCGGCCTGTCTTGGACGTGTGTCCCTTGAAGGTCCGGGTGGGAGAGAATTCTCCCAGTTTATGTCCTACCATGTTCTCCGTGATGAACACAGGTATGAACTTCCTGCCGTTGTGCACGGCGATGGTCAAACCCACCATGTCGGGGATGACCGTCGACCGGCGCGACCAGGTCTTAATGATCTGACGCTTCTCCTGAATGGTCTGCAGTGAGTTGACCTTTATCAGGAGCTTTTCTTCTATGAAGGGTCCCTTTTTGACTGATCGGCCCATGGTTAATTACTCCTTCTCCGCACGATGAACTGCTGAGTGCGTTTGTTCCGACGGGTGCGGTAGCCCTTGGTCGGGACCCCCGTAGGTGATACCGGGTGGCGGCCGCCCTTGGCCTTTCCCTCTCCTCCGCCATGGGGGTGGTCAACGGGATTCATGGCCGTCCCCCTCACATGGGGCCTGCGCCCCATCCAGCGTTTACGCCCCGCCTTTCCGATGGAGATGTTCTGATGATCGGGATTGCTCACCTCTCCGACGGTTGCACGACACTCCAGGTGGACCTTGCGGATCTCCGAGGAGGGCATGCGGATCTGGGCGTAATCGTCCTCTTTAGCCAGGATCTGGGCCCCGGCTCCGGCGGCCTTGGCGATCTGGCCTCCCTTGCCCTTCTTCAACTCGATGTTGTGCACTACGGTCCCCAGGGGGATGAAGCGCAGGGGCATGGAGTTGCCAGGCAGGATATCCACCTGGCGGTTGCTGGAGACGATTGCCTGGCCCACCTTCATGTTCTGGGTCGTCAGGATGTACCGGCGTTCGCCGTCCTTGTATTTGATGAGCGAGATGAATCCGGAGCGGTTGGGATCGTATTCGATGGTCTCCACTTCTCCGGGAACATCGATCTTGTCCCGCTTGAAATCGATGATCCGGTACGCCCGCTTGTGGCCGCCGCCGCGGTGACGGATCGAGATGCGGCCCTGGGAGTTCCGGCCGCCGCTCTTCTTCAGCGGTTCCAGGAGAGGCTTGTACGGTTCCCGTGTCGTCAGCTCTTCATAGGTCAAGCCTGTGCGGTGGCGCAAGCTAGATGTGGTTGGATTATATGACTTGATACCCATAGTCACACCGCCTCGAAATATTCGATCATTTTTTCGCCTTTTTTGAGCTTCACGTAGGCCTTCTTCCAGTCTTTGGTCCAGCCCTCGTTGCGGCCGACTCTGCGCTTCTTGCCCTTCTTCTTGACGGTCCGGACTCTATCAACTTTGACCTTGAAAAGCGTCTCTGTCGCTTCCTTGATCTCGAGTTTGTTGGCACCCATGGCGACCTGCAGGCAGATCTCATGGTTGGTGTCTTTCTTCCAGGTGCTCTTCTCGGTGATGACCGGACGCAGGATGATTTGGTAGGGATCCTTGATCACTTTAATCTCTCCATTAGGGAATCGAAGGCAGGCTGGGAAAAGACCAGGACCTTGTGATCGAGGACGTCGTACACCGTCAGCTGGTTGTGGTCCACGGTCTTGACCTTGGGCAGGTTCCGCATCGCCAGGATCAGGTTTTTATTGGTATGGCTGTCCACGAACAGGGCCGAAATCAGCTTCAGGTTGCTCATGAGCTTGGCGCCTTCCTTGGTTCTGGGCTCGGCCAGTTCCAAGGATTCCAGGATCATCAGTTGTTCTTCCGCCAGCTTGGCCGCCAGCACTGATTTTAGGGCCAGCCGCCGGGCCTTCTTGGGCATCCGATAGGAATAATCCCGCGGCTGGGGCCCGAAGGTCACCCCGCCCGAGCGCCATAACGGGGAGCGGACGCTGCCCGCGCGGGCACGCCCCGTTCCCTTTTGCCGCCAGGGTTTGCGTCCGC
>JBGUED010000025.1:0-12182 GCA_041821525.1 Candidatus Aminicenantaceae bacterium
GACCGTGGTCCGGCTCATGGTGCGGCCCGGAACATTACCGGACGCCGACAGGGACAGGATCGCAGGCGACTGTCCCAGCTTCTCGATCAGGGGCTCGAAATTCACGGCGGTCTCGCGTGTCATCTGGATGGTCAGCACCTGCTCTCGATCATAACCCATGTCCTTGTTCTTGATGTACTGCATCTGCTGGAAGACCACACCACTGCCGATGATAAGGGAGATGGAAATGCCGAACTGCACGACCACCAGCACACGCCGCATGCCGAGGCCGTAGCCGGCTCCCTGCGAGCCACCGCGCAGCACAGCGTTGGGATGGAAGGAGGAAAGCACGAAAGAAGGCCAGATGCCCGCCAGCAGGCCCGTGAGCACGGCACCGGCCACGATGCCGAGCGCTGTGGGGAAGCGCATGAGGGTGCCGAGGCTGAGGCTCATATCATGGGCGGAGTTGAGGTAGGCCACGGCCAGAGCCACCATGCCCACGGCGAGGATCAATCCTCCCAGGCACAGCAGCAGGGACTCGCCCATGAACTGCACGATGAGCTGGCGGCGGCGAGCTCCCACCACCTTGCGCATCCCCACCTCGCGGGCGCGGCTGTGGGAGCGGGCCGTGGACAGGTTCATAAAGTTGAAGACCGCGATCAGCATGATGAACACGGCCACGGCAGCCAGAGCGTAGACATAGCCGATGTCGCCCTTGTTGCGGTTGTGTCGGTCGAATACCACATTTTTGGAGTAGAGGTGGGTCTCCTTCAAAGGCTGGTGAGTGACGGCAAAGTTCTCTTCTATGCCGTTCTTGCGGAGGACTCCGATCAGTTTTTCCTCAAGTTCGGTCGGCCCTGCCCCTTCCCGCAGGAGCACATAGGTCGGCGCCGAGATCCAGCCCCAGTTTCGGAGCTGCTCGCCGAAGCCTCCCTCTTCATCCGGGAAATTGAGCGAGACCAGCAGGTCGAACCAGAGGTGGGAGGTGTCCGGGATGTCGGCCAGGAGGCCGGTGACGCGGACCTCGTTCTCCTGCCAGATGAACGTCCGGCCCATGGGGTCCTCGCTCCCGTACAGGATCTCGGCCAGCTCCCGGCTGAGGACCGCGGTGTAGGGTTCCAGCAGGGCGGTATCCGGATTCCCCTGGGTGAGGGTGAAGTCGAAGATCTTGAACACGGAAGCATCCGCGAAAGCCATGTCCCGGGTGTAAAAGTTCCTCTCCCCGATCTTGAGCGGCTGGCGGCCGCGGGACATGATCCTTACGGCCTCCTCCACTTCCGGGACGTCCTCGGGGATCTCCGGTGCCATGGCCACAAACGTGATGCCGGCGTAGGTATTGGAAACGCCCATGGACTTATCGAGCAGCAGCACACGGTGGATGCGGTCGGCTTTGGCATGGAACATGTCATAGGACAGTTCCCGCTGCACATACAGGAAGATCAGCAGGCTGGCAGCCATGCCCACGGCCAGGCCCAAAATGTTGATCAGGGAATGCCCCCGGTGTTTACTCAGGTTTCTTATGGCGGTAACCAGATAGTTCTTCCACATGACGGGACCTCTCTCAGGATAGGATCGTTTTCATATACTTATTACGTCCGATCCCGCTATAGAGTTGCTTATTTTTGCCTGGTTGACATCCGGGGATCGAATCCGCTACTCTGAACTCTCCTTTAGGAGTCGCTACATATTATCCAAATCAATCATAAAAACAATACATGTAAGGAGAACAGCCATGAAACCTAACGTGAAACCCCAAAGCGCCAATTACTCGTCGGGGCCCTGCGCCAAACATCCGGGATTCTCTCTGGATGAACTCAAGGATGCGCCCTTCGGACGCTCCCACCGCAGCAAACTGGGCAAGGGCAAGCTGGTGGAGGCCATCGACAAGACCAAGCAGATCCTGGGCCTGCCGCCTGACTACAGGGTGGGCATAGTCCCGGCCTCGGACACAGGGGCTTTCGAGATGGCCATGTGGTCCCTGCTGGGCACCCGGGGAGTGGATGTGTTCGTGTGGGAATCCTTCAGCAAGGGCTGGGCCACGGACATCACCAAGCAGCTCAAACTCGACAACGTCAGGGTGTTCGACGCGGATTACGGCCGGCTCCCCGACACGAGCCAGGCCGACTTCAACAATGATGTGGTGTTTGCGTGGAACGGGACCACTTCGGGCGTGAAGCTGCCTGACGGTGACTGGATCCCCGACAACCGCGCCGGCCTGACCCTGTGTGACGCTACCTCGGCCGTATTCGCCATGGACCTCCCCTATCACAAGCTGGACGTCATCACATATTCCTGGCAGAAGGTGCTGGGCGGTGAGGCGGCCCACGGCGTCCTGATCCTGTCTCCCCGGGCTGTGGGGCGCATCGAATCCTATGATCCCCCCTGGCCCATGCCCAAGATCTTCCGCATGAAGAAGGGGGACAAGCTCAACGAAGGAATCTTCAAGGGCTCCACCATCAACACCCCCTCCATGCTGGCCAACGAGGACTACCTGGCCGCCCTGAACTGGGCCGATTCCGTGGGCGGGCTCGCAGGGCTGATCGAGCGCAGCAACGCCAACCTTAAGGTCTGGGAAGACTTCGTGGCCTCCCACGACTGGATCGACTTCCTGGCGGAAAGCCCGGACATCCGCTCCAACACCAGCGTGTGTGTCACGGTCGACCTGGCAGAGGACAAGGTCAAGGAGATGGTCAAGCTGCTGGCTGATGAAGACGTGGCCTATGACTGCGGTTCCTACCGCGACGCGCCTCCCGGCCTGCGCTTCTGGTGCGGCGCCACGGTCGAGGCGGCCGACCTGGAGATCGTGACCCAGTGGCTGGACTGGGCCTATAACGAAGTTAAATAGTCTTTTTTTTCCCGACTCAGATATCGAAGTCTTTGCGGGCGACGGCGGCGATGTGCTCGCCGATGCTGATGGCGGCCGTGGCCGCCGGTGAGGGGGCGTTGAGCACGTGGATCATGCGCGGCGCCTGAACGATCCTGAAATCATCCACCAGGGTCCCGTCAGGTTCAAGAGCCTGGGCCCGGACACCCGCACCCCCGGCCTTGATGTCTCCTCCCTCGATCTCGGGGATGAGTCTCTGGAGTGCACTGACAAAGGCCCCCTGGAAGTAGGAGCGATACATCTCGCCCATCCCCATCTTCAGGAACCGGCTGATCAGGATCAGGAAACCCTTGTAAGTGAAGGTTTCCCAGGAATCGCGCAGGGAGAAGCTCGACTTCTTATAGCCTTCCCGCTTGAAGGCCAGGACCGCGTTGGGCCCGGCCTCGACACCGCCCTCGATCAGGCGTGTGAAGTGGATCCCCAGGAAGGGGAAGGCCGGGTCCGGCACCGGATAGATCAGGTTCCTGACCAGGTGTTCCTTGTCCGGCTGGAGTGTGTAGTACTCTCCCCGGAAAGGGATGATCCTGAGCCCGGGATCGACGCCACAGAGGCGTGCCATGCGGTCGGATTGGAGTCCGGCGCAGTTGATGAGGTTGCGGCAGACAAAAACGCCGGCGCTGGTCTCCAGCGTCAGTCCGGCGCTGTGCTCCCGGCAGGCATGCACCCGGGCATTCAGCCGAATCATCCCCCCATTCGTTCTCAAGATCTCCGCAAAGGTTTTGGTCACCCGAACATAATCTACGATCCCGGTGTCCGGCACCAGCAGGCCGTCTATCCCTGAGGCGTGCGGCTCGTATTCCCGGATCTCTCCGGGGCTCAGCCGCCGCAGCCCCTGCAGGCCGTTGGTGAGGCCGCGTTTTTCCAGGTCGTTCAGGCGGGGGATTTCCTCTTCCTCAGTCGCAACTACCACCTTGCCGCAGCGCTCGCAAGGGATGCCATGTTCGGCACAGAAAGCGTACATGCTCTCGCGGCCGGCCACGCAGTTCCGGGCTTTAAGCGAACCGGGCTTGTAGTACAACCCGGAATGGATCACGCCGCTGTTGTTTCCAGTCTGGTGAGCAGCCAGCCTGTCTTCCGCTTCCAGGAGCAGTATGGAGAGATCCTTAGAGCGGGAGAGGGACATGCCGACAGCACAGCCGACGATGCCGCCGCCGATGATGGCGATGTCGTAACGTGTTCGATCCATGGGGACCTTCGATTGTACTCGAAGGCCGTTTGGGAAGCAAACCGGTTTGCCCTCTTGCACGTAATATGATACATGGAAAACAGCAGGTTAGAATCAAGGGAGAGGATAACGTGAACATCACGACCATGAGCATCCTGATCTTTGCGGCGGTTGTCATCCTCGGCCTGCTGGATCCTGCTGGTCGTGTTCTTAATGCCCGGCGTTGAAGCAACCCGGTATCTGTCATTACTAATGTAGTGAATTAATCTCATTCCTTTCCCCACAGGCAAACCCATTTTATTGCGATACGCACACAAAAACGTGATAATATATGCAAAATTTATGGCTTCTTCATTCAAAGGAACTCCCATGACAAAAATCAAGATTCTCCTGGCATGTGTTTTAATCCTCACTGCTGCCTCGCCGGAACTGCTCAACTCGGCCCTCGCCGATAACACCACCTATGATGTGCTGTTCATAAACGGGAGGATTCTGGACGGAACCGGCAACCCCTGGTTCTACGCTGATGTGGCGGTCAAAGACGGCCGGATCGCGGCGGTGGGGCACCTGAAAGACCGTGCCGACGCCACCAGGATCATCGATATCCGGGGCAAGGTCCTTGCGCCCGGCTTCATCGACATCCACTGCCACGCCTATGACCAGGTGGCCAACGAGAGGATCTGGACCGGTACGAACGAGAAACGTTTTTTTGCGCCTAACTTCGTAAGCCAGGGTGTCACCACCCTGGTCTCCAACCAGTGCGGATACTCCCCCATCGACATCAAGCTTCAGCGGCAGACGCTGGATGCCAAGGGAACGGGACCCAACGTGATTCTCCTCATCGGGCACAACGCTGTGCGCCGCCAGGTCATGAGGGGAGACTGGGAGCGCCCGGCCACAGAGGAAGAAATCCAAAATATGCGAATTCTGATCCGCCAGGCCATGCAGGACGGAGCCTACGGCCTGTCAAGCGGGCTCGAGTATGTGCCTGCAATCTGGAGCACGAATGCCGAGGTGGCAGCTCTGGTGGAAGAAATCGTCCCGTTTCAGGGAGTCTTCATCGCACACGAGAGGGCCTCGGGCATGTCCCCCATGTGGTATGTCCCCAGCCAGCACGAACCAGGGCCGCCCAACATGCTGGACAACATCCGTGACCTGATCGAGGTCAGCGAACTCACAGGTGCCACCGTTGTGGCCACTCACATCAAGGCCAGGGGCTCAGACTTCTGGGGAGGGAGTCGGGCCATCATCCACTTGATCGAACGGGCGCGGGGCCGGGGTGTAAATATCTGGGGGGACGCGTATCCCTACAACTCCTCGGGGAGCGACGGGAGCACAGTGCTGATCCCGCGCTGGGCTCTGGGCCGCAGCTTCCAGTCCTCGCTCGCACAAAACCTGAGCGATCCCTCCAAAAAGGCCGACCTCTACCAGGATATCAGACACAATTTGAACTGGCGGGGCGGGGCAGAAAACATCGTGATCATGGATTATCCCGAAAGCTCCTACATCGGAAAGACCCTCGCCCAGCTAGCTGCGGACCGGGGAATATCGGATGTGGAGATGGTCTTAGCACTTCAGATGGAGGGCAATCCCAAACAGGCGGGCGGGGGGCGCCTGCGGGGATTCTCTATGTCAGAGATCGACATCGAAGCTTTCGCTGCCCAGCCCTGGTGTGCCACCTCCTCGGATGCCAGCATCGCGCTCCCTGAGGACGGCCCGGTGCACGCCCGTTTTTATGGCACATTTCCTCGAAAAATCCGCCGCTATGCCCTGGAACGCGGAGTTATCTCGGTGGAACACGCGGTCCGTGCCTCCACCTCCCTTCCTGCGCAGATTCTGGGCCTCCGAGACCGCGGCCAGGTCCGGGAAGGATTCCGAGCCGACCTCGTGGTCTTCGACCTCGAGACCATCAAGGACACAGCCACCTTTTTCGAGCCGCACCAGCATGCCGAAGGCATTGATCTCGTCCTGGTGGGAGGCACGTTCGTCAAGGACAAGGGCGAGCTGACCTGGGAGCGGCCGGGAAGAGTGATCACGCGCAGGTAGAAGCGCAGTCTTCGGTTTTGCCTTTTTTGAGGATTTGGTGTATCACATAGCCAGAACAGATCATCATGCGCTTTATCGCAGACTTCCACATCCACTCCCACCTCTCCCGTGCCACCAGCAAGCAGCTGGCCCCGGAGTATCTGGACCTCTGGGCCCGCCTCAAGGGCATCTCCGTCATCGGTACCGGAGATTTCACTCACCCGGACTGGTTGAAGGAACTGCAGGAGAAGCTCGAGCCGGCGGAAGAAGGCCTGTTTCGGCTGAAGCCCGCGTACAGGCAGCGGGCGGTAGTCCCCAGGCCACCCACACTATGCCAGGAGACACGCTTCGTCCTCCAGGCCGAGATCAGCAGCATCTACAAGAAAGACGGCCGCACGCGCAAAGTGCACAACGTGATCCTGGCGCCCGATTTTGAGACGGTCGAAAAGATCCGGCAGTCCCTCCTTCACATGAACGCCAACCTCACCTCAGACGGGCGGCCCATATTGGGACTGGACTCCCACGACCTGCTCGAGATCTCACTCGGAGCCTCCGAGCGCATCGCCTTCATCCCCGCCCACATCTGGACGCCCTGGTTTTCGATCCTGGGCTCCAAGTCCGGCTTCGACACGGTCGAGGAGTGTTTTGAGGACCTGACTCCGCACCTCACGGCCATGGAGACCGGGCTGTCCACTGACGCGCCCATGCACTGGACCTGCACGTTTCTCGATCCCTTCACACTGATCTCCAACTCGGACGCTCACTCCCCGGAAAAGCTGGGCCGGAACGCAAACATCTTTGACACAGAGCTGAGCTACCCGGCTATGATCTCTGCCCTGAAGGAGGGAGACCAGAAGGCCTTTCTGGGTACGATCGACCTCTTCCCCCAGGAGGGGAAATACCACTACGACGGACACCGCAAATGCAACGTGGTCTGGAACCCGCTGGAAACCCTGCATCACAACGGCCTCTGTCCTGTATGCGGGAAAAAGGTCACGGTCGGCGTCATGCACAGGGTGGCCCAGCTGGCCGACCGTGACGACCTGGAGAGCCGGCCCAACCGGCTTCCCTTCGTCTCCATCATCCCGCTCAAGGAGATCCTCTCCGAGATCTTCGAGGTCGGGGCCGCGTCCAAGAGAGTCGACACAGAATATCACACCCTGCTGCGCAGGTTCGGGCCTGAGCTCTACATCCTGCTGGACCTACCGGTCATCGAGCTCATCAAGGGAGGGAAGCCCCTCGTTGGAGAGGCCCTCCGCCGCATGCGCGAACGCCGGGTGATCATACAGGAAGGCTATGACGGGGAATACGGCGTCATCCGGGTCTTCAAAGAAGGCGAAGCCCGCAGCGTCACCGTTCAGCAGGCCCTCTTTTCCTCCACTGCGGCTGACAGCTCGGTACCGCAGCGCCGGCTCATCAATTTCGACCTCAAGTTGTACCAGGACCTCTATGCACAGCAGAGGGGATCCGAGCCCGAACAGCTGGCCTTTGAGGCCCCTGCCGTGGAAATCAAGAGGAAGCCTCTGCTTTCGGGCCTCAACTCCGAGCAGCAGAGGGCCGCCCGTCATTCCACCGGGCCGGCCCTCATCCTGGCCGGGCCGGGAACAGGGAAGACGCGAACCTTGACCTACCGCATCGCCCATCTGATCCAGGACCAGGGCGTGGCTCCGGAGTCCATCCTGGCTGTCACCTTCACCAACAAGGCGGCCAGCGAGATAGGCCAGCGGCTGAACGAACTGCTGCCCGGGGAGGGACAGGAACACAAGCCCCGGGTATCGACCTTCCACGCCTTTGGATTTTCAGCCCTGAAGGAGCATGCGGACGCGTTCGGTCGCAGCGGATCGTTTTCCCTGGTCGACGAGTCGGACAAGCGGCACATCCTGGGGAAGTCCCTGGGCTGTCCTCGCCAAGAAATAAGCAAAGTCTTGGACGACATAACCCGGGCCAAGCAGGAACTGACTCCCCTGAGCAGCGATCCGGGCGGCTCGGCCTCTCCCTTCTGGGGACCCTATGAAGAGTACTGCAGGGAGAATGATCTCTTCGACCTGGATGACTGCATCTACCGCCCGGTACGCCTCTTCCTGGAGCATCCTGAGGTGCGCAAGGATTTTCAGGGCCGCTTCTCCTGGATCCTCATCGACGAGTACCAGGACATCAACCTCGCCCAGTACAGGCTGGTGCGCCTACTCCTGCCGGGGCCCGTGCCCAACCTCTGTGTCATCGGGGATCCGGACCAGGCCATCTACGGCTTCCGGGGAGCGGATGTACGGTTCATCCAGGAGTTCCTCCAGGATTATCCGGAAGCAGCGGTATACCGGCTCAAGCAGAGCTACCGCTGCACAGACACCATCCTCAGGGCTTCGAGCCGTGTGATCGCCCTCTCCATCGAGCCGGAAGGATTTCTGCAGGGACTTCAGGAGGGCGTCAAGATCACCATCGCGCCCCAGGCCACAGATCGCAGCGAGGCCGAGTTCGTGGCCCGCACCATAGAGGACCTCATGGGCGGGCTACGCTTCTTTTCTCTGGACAGCGACCTGACGGCTGGAGAGTCCCACACAGATCTGCGCAGCCTCTCCGACTTCGCTGTGCTCTGCCGAGTCAAAGACCAGATGAAGGCCCTAGAGCGGGCTTTCCAGAATCACAGCATCCCATACCAGTCCATCGGCGAGACACCCTTTTTCCAACAGGAGCCGGCCAAGTCGGTCGTGGATGTGTTCCGGCTGGCAGCCAATCCCGGGAATCCCCTGCTCCGTAACCGGCTCTTCGGGCAGGTCCTGCCAGATCCTAACGCTCTCGAGTCCCTCTCTGAACTCATCCGGAGCAAGAGTGTGTCCGATTCGCTCGCCGCCATCTCGACCGCCTATTTCCAGAAGGAGCGGGACGCGTCCCTCACGGAGTTCAACCGGCTCCAGGACATGGCGCTGGAGTTCGGCACGGATGGGGCAGCCTTCCTGAAATTCATGGCCCTGGGTACCGGAGCCGACACGTTCCGCCGCCGCCTGGAATCCGTCTCCCTCATGACCCTGCATGCGTCCAAGGGACTGGAGTTCCGCTGTGTCTTCATCGTGGGATGCGAAGACGGCCTTCTCCCCTACTCCCTGTTCGACCGCCTGTCCGACCGGGAAGAAGAGAAGCGCCTCCTGTATGTGGGCATGACCCGGGCCAAAAAATACCTCTTGCTCTCCCACGCCGGAAAGCGGTTCCTCCTGGGAAGGGAGTACCGGCTGAACCGCAGCCCCTTTCTCGACCGCATCGAAGAGGAACTGCTGGAACAGGCGGAGGCGCCCTTGCCCGTACGGAAAAAGGACAACCAGGGGAAGCTCTTCTGAGCCAAAGGGCAGCCATGGAGCGCAGACCGATCCTCTCGCTGCTCGGGCTCACGCCCTCCCCCCAGTCCCGGAACTTCATCGAGGACAAGAAGCAGTTTCAGCTCCATACCCTGGTCACCGAACAGCGGCACTCCAAGACCTGGAACCTGAGTTCTGTCTTGAAAGGCGACTTGCAGTCCGGACTGGAACAGATATTTTCCGTGGACGAGGACATATCCCGGAAGCTGCACAAGATGACCGAAGATCCGGCCGTTCTCGCCACGCTGCAGCAGGCCGCGGAGGCGGTCAGCCGGGCCATCCTGAATGACGACCGGATCTTCATCTACGGGTGCGGGGCCACGGGGCGCCTGGCTAAACAAATGGAAAGCGCTCTCTGGCGCCCTTTCTGGTCCCGGCTCCAGCAGAGCCCGCTGGGGGAGAAAATTCGGGATACCCTGCCCGAGGAAATCGAGTCGAGGCTGATCGGGGAGATGACGGGAGGCGACCGGGCCCTCATCAGCTCGCTCGAGGGATTCGAAGACCTGGAACTTATGGGCCGACTGCAGCTCGAGGACAGGGGAATCCAGCGGGGAGACGTTGTGTTCGGCATCACCGAGGGCGGAGAGACATCCTCGGTCATCGGCGCTGTGCGGGCTGCACTGGAGCAGTACGGAGAGCTGACGTCCGAGACCACAGAGGACGCCCGGCAGCACATCTATTTTCTGTACAACAATCCCGATGAGGTTCTGAGGCCGTTTGAAAGGAGCCTCAAGATCTTGGATCAACCGGCCATAACCCGGATCAACCTGACGACCGGCCCCCAGGTCGTGACCGGATCCACGCGCATGCAGGCCGCGACGATCGAGACATTTGTCATGGGAGCCGTGCTGGAAGCGGGTATCCGGGAAGTGCTCGAAGATGTTCTATCTGCCGAGGACCTGCCGAGCCTCGGATTCCCGCCGAAAAAGAAGCGGAATGAATCCAGGGCCGATTCCAAGGCCGCTGCTGCGACCCTAAAACAGAGACTGCTCTCTTTCGATCATCTAAGGGAGGCGCTGTCCGCCTGCCTCGAGGATATCGCCTGCCTCACATCCCTGGAATCGGACACATACGCCATGGACCGGCGTGCCGTCTACTTCGCGGGAAAGGCGATGATCCCGGTCTTCATTGACTGCGCCGAGCGGAGCCCCACATTCCACCTTTTTCCCCTGGATACCGTGGGCGAGCCGGAAAAAAAGTGCTGGCTCCAGGTGTGGACGGACGCGGAAGACCAGAAGGCGGCCTGGACAAGATTCCTGGGAAGGCCGTTCCGCGGCCTGGACAAGGAAAATTATTACCCCCACTTCGTGATCCAGATCACAGACAGCTGGCTGCGGGAGGCGGCCCTGAGGAGCCTGTCCCGGGCCGGGAGCGAGCAGGAACTAATCTACGACTTCTCCTTCTCTGAGGAGCGTGCTCAAGGCCGTGACCCCCAGCCCGGTGACCTGGCGGTCGTAGTATGTGTGGATGACGAGCTCGAAGAATTGAGGGATGAGGGCTCCTCGTTTTGCCGTTTCGTCCGACTCTCCAAGTCAAACCGCGCCGCCGTGGCCCTGGTCTTGGTTGGAGAGATCAATTCCGGGGACGCCAACGAAGTTTTCACCCGGCTCTCGCTGTTGCCGGAAAAAGATGCGGTCATCGTTATCCCGCTGGACAAAGGGGACGATCCCCTGGAGCTCAAGCGCCAGACGCTCCTTAAGATGCTCCTCAACGCCCATTCCACAGCAGTCATGGCCCGGCTGGGCCGTGTGGTGGGCAACACCATGACCAATGTCGATCCCAGCAACCTTAAGCTCATAGGCCGTGCGACCCACCTCATAGAAGGCCACATCAACGATGTGCTGGCCCAGGAAGAATGGATCGACCGCCACGGTGAGTGCGAACCCGTAACCTATGCCCAGGCCAATACCTTGCTCTTCGACGCCATGGATTTCCTCTCAGAGCGGGCGGGCCAGAACAGCGAGGTCGCGGTTTCCATCATCCGCATCCTGGAGGCGCTTAAGGAGCAGCGGTTCGTGAGCTGGGAGGAGGCACTGACCATGCTGGACTCCGTGGGCCTGGAGGGCTATCTGGGCCGGCACAATCCGGCCTTGAGGCGAGAACCATTAAACAGTACAATCCTGGATTGAGATGGGATTCGGCACAATCGATTACCTGGTTGTGATCCTCTATCTTCTTGGCGTCACGACAGTCGGCCTCCTCTTATCCGGTCGCCAGAGGTCCACAGCGGATTATTTCCTGGGCGGCCACCGCTTGCCCTGGTGGGCGGTCCTGTTCTCGGTGGTGGCCACAGAGACCAGCACCCTTACCTTCATCAGCATCCCGGCCGTGGCCTACGGCGGGGATCTGACCTTCCTGCAGATCACCTTCGGCTATATCCTGGGGCGGACGGTCGTGAGCCTGGTCTTCCTGCCCCGCTACTTCCAGGGAGAGATGTCTACGGCCTACGAATTCCTCGGGAAGCGCTTTGGCCCGGGGATGCGAATGACGGCCAGCACGACGTTCATGGTCACGCGGCTGCTGGCTGACGGAGTGCGGCTCTTCGCATCGGCCATCCCCATCGCCATCCTGCTCAGGCTGGCCGGGTTGCGGGCCTCGGACCTGACGATCTACATGGTTTCCATCCTGATCATTTCAGTTGTGACCCTGGTCTACACGTTCCTGGGCGGGATCAGGGCCGTGGTCTGGATGGACGTGATTCAGATGGGAGTCTACATCGGCGGGGCCCTTCTGGCTCTCGCAATCCTGCTGTCCCGCCTTCCCGGGAACGCCTCCGGCGTGC
>JBGUED010000026.1:0-12151 GCA_041821525.1 Candidatus Aminicenantaceae bacterium
AGTACCAAACAGAAATATCGCCTCATTATTCTTCTCAGGGTCCCAAATATACCATATCTCAGCCAAATCCAAAAGCGAATTCGACCTGAAAGCTTGGATGGGGAAAGGGATGCGGATCGGCCCCGCAGGGATCGGGATTCAGGCTGTATGGGATAACTTGGGTGGGCTGTTGCAGAACTTCTGGATCTTCAGTTTGTGGAAGGGGAGATGTTCGAATTGTGGGCGACGCCTGCGTGAATGATTCGCCGGAGGGATTTCTCGGCCTCTTTGAGGACCTCTCCTGTCCGGTGATAGGAAAGCCCGAAGGTCTGGGCGATCTCCTTGCGGGACAGGTCCAGGAAGTAGGACATGTAGAGCATGTCGGCGAACCGGGGCTTCAGCCGGCGGAGAGCGTGGAACAGGATCTCGCTCCGCTCGTTCTGCTCGCATGATTCGTGGGGATCGAGCAGGCACCCCGTTTCTGGCGCATGTTTCAGCACCCGGCTCTTCTTCCGGATGTAGTCGATGATCCTGCGGCTGGTGATAGTGTAGATGAAGGTGCCCAGAGAACTGTCGCCTCGGAATTTCCCGCTCCGTATTGCCTTGAGCACATCCATCAACACTTCGCTGGCTACATCCTCCCAGTCTGAGTTGAGGAATCCGATGGACTTTTTCACCCTGAAGTTGATCTGGGGCCAGTACTGCAGGATCACTTTTTCCAGCTCGGTGGTGTTTTCTCGTGTTGCTTGCGGCTTGTGTTCGTGTAGCATCTGCGTTTCCATTTTCTGTGTTCTATTTATTAATACACTGGAACCTTTGCTGATCCAATCAGGAAAATTCCGATATTTGTGCGAGAAGTCCCTGAATTCTCACATGGAGGCGGTTGTGGCAGAAATCCTGCCATCTCGGGCAGATCCTGTGTGTCAATGATGTATCTGAACGAGCCCAATGGCTCGCGCTATAGAAAATTTGACAAAAAAACGACAGTGAGGCATATTGTGGCGCGAGACGAATGTGTCAGTGGGGCCTTAAATTCCGGATAAAATGAGCGCGGCAAGCATCCTCGTCGTGGAAGACGAACCCATCGTGGCACTCGACATCCGGAATATGCTGGAACGGCTGGGCTATACGGTGGCCGCCTCTGTATCGACCGGGGAAGATGCCGTTAACAAGGCGGACGAGTTTCGCCCCTCGCTGGTCTTGATGGACATCATGCTCCAGGATGAGATGAGCGGGATCCAGGCTGCGGAACAGATTTACCATCGTTTCCACATCCCTGTGATCTACCTGACCGCCTATGCAGAAAAGAGGACCCTCGATGAATCCATTCGCACAGGGGCGTTCGGGTATATCCTGAAACCGTTCAACGAGCGTGAGCTGCAGACCTCCATCGAGACGGGCCTCTACAAGTTTGCGATGGAGTCCAAGCTGAGAGAGAGGGAACAGTGGCTCTCCACGGTCCTGCGCAGCATCGGGGATGCCGTGATCGCCACAGATGGAGAAGGTGTCATCAATTTCATGAATCCGCTTGCCGAGGAGCTCACGGGCTGGGTGCCGGATGAAGCACTGCGGCACTCCCTGCACGACGTATTTGTCCTCGAGAGTGAAGACTCAGGTGACCGGATTCGGTATTTGATCGATGGGAGGATGGACGAAGGAAAGTTGCGGCATCCTGAGGAGAACATTCTGGTCTCGAGAGGGGGGATCCGGATCCCGATCGAATACACCTTCGCCCTCATCCAGGACGAAAAAGAGAACTCCACCGGGATTGTGCTGGTTTTTCGGGACATAACGCTGCGCAAGCAGACCGAAGCCGAGATCAGGACACACGAGAGCAACCTGCAGCGCCTGTCGAGCCAGTTGATCAATGCCCAGGAGGCAGAGCGCGGCCGTTTATCCCGGGAGCTGCACGACGAGATCGGCCAGGCCTTGACAGCCATCAAGATCAACCTGGAGACTATCCACAAGGAAATCCCGCATGAGCTGTCAGGGGATACAGGAGAGAGTTTCAAAGAGACTGACACCCTGGTGGACAACATCCTGGATCAGATCCATCAGATATCGCTGGATCTGCGGCCCTCGATCCTGGATGATCTGGGCCTGGTCCCGACCTTGAATTGGTATGTGAAAAGGTTTGCCCAGCGAATGAACATCCCGGCCGATTTTTCCCCAGGCAAATTCAAAGAAAGGCTGGATCCGGAGCTGGAGACGGTTATCTACCGGGTCGTCCAGGAGGCCCTGACCAATGTGGCTAAACATGCCCAGGCGGAGCAGGTCCGGATATCGCTCGAAAGGGACGGCGAAAATGTCAGGGTGTCGATCGAGGATGACGGCAGAGGATTCGACCTGGATGTCGTGACAAACAGACTGCCCGAGAAGAGAAGTGCGGGTCTTCTTGGCATACAGGAGCGGGCCATGCTGATGGGGGGCAAGGCAGAAATCTGGTCGGCTGTGGGTGAGGGTACACGGATCGATCTGCGGATACCCTGGAGGGAGCGGAGATGAAGGGGATAAAAGTCGTGTTGGCCGATGACCACACTATCGTCCGGAAGGGCCTGCGGTCCCTTCTGGATGATGAAGGCGACATTAACGTCATCGGCGAAGCGGGGGACGGCAAGGAGGCCATCGAACTGGTCGAGCAGCTGAAGCCCCACATCGTGGTGATGGACATCGGCATGCCTGTACTCAACGGGCTGGAGGCGACACGCCGGATCATCAAGAAACACCCGGATACTAAAGTTTTGATCCTTACCATGCATACCAACGAAGAATATGTGTTCGAGATCCTGCAGGCGGGCGCCTCCGGCTATATCATTAAGAAAGCAGCGCCTACGGAGCTGGTTGCCGCCATCCGTGCCGTGAAGCAGGGGGAGTCCTTCCTCAGCCCCTCCATATCCAAGAAGGTCATCGAGGAATACCTGCAGAGGGCCGGGGAGGAAAAGTGGGAGGATGCTTTCGATCTGCTGACAGATCGAGAGCGTGAGGTTCTGCAGTTGATTGCCGAAGGGCTCTCCACACGAGAGATCGCCGAAAAACTCTTCATCAGCACCAAGACCGTGGAAACCCACCGCATGCATATGATGGAGAAACTCGACCTGCACGGCACTGCAGACCTCACTCGCTATGCCATTCGCAAGGGCATTGTCGACAGCGAGCGTTGAGCGTTCTCTTTCTGGGATCCATCTGAACCGGGATTTCACCAAAATAGGGGAATTTTTAACAAAAAATCAGGTCTTTTCCTGATTGAGCGGGGGAGTGGTCTGGCTTACCTTAATGTGTGTGCATAATCACTAGTCAGGAACGTATTTAGGGACCAGATGCCAAAACTGACGGTTTTGATCGTGGATAACAGTTGGGAGTTCCGACATCTGCTCAAGAGGCTGCTGAGATCCAGCCCGGAGATAGAGATCATTGGTGAAGCTGAGAACGGGCGTCAGGCCCTGGATCTGACCAGGCTGCTTCTACCGGATGTGGTGCTTATGGACGTCAGGATGCCTCGGCTGAATGGCCTGGAGTCCACCAGGTTGCTCAAACAAGAGATGCCGGACACAGAAGTGATCGTACTTTCATTGCACGATATCGAAGAGTACCGCGAGGAAGCCCTCGCCAGTGGTGCCAGCCGTTATATCATCAAGAGGAACATGGTGCATGAACTGATACCGGCTATTCATGAAACCACTCATGGCCATGGGAGTATCCCTGTAGGCAAGGGGTCCTGAACAGGGCCGCCTGAATAAGGAGTTTGATTATGAAAAAGAAGATCCTCGTGGTCGATGACGACAAGATCATGCTCAAGATGCTGGAAAGAAGTCTTTCGGGGAATGGATTCTCTCTGGCCCAGGCTGCCAATGGGAAAGATGCCGTGTTCCTGGCCAAGACCTGGCGGCCCGATCTTATCGTGCTGGATATAATGATGCCGGAAATGGACGGGTGTGAGGCGGCTGAAAAACTGAAACACAATCCGGACACCAAAGACATTCCGATCATTTTTCTCACTTCGCTCCTGTCTAAGGAAGAGGAGAACGAGAGTCCCGGCTGTAGCGGCCAGATCTGCCTGGCCAAACCCTTTGACGAACACAAGCTGTTGGCAGAGATCCACAAGCACATGGAGTAGCGGAAGCGACAAGATTCCGGAAAGGCGCCTGTGGGGCTCACAGACTTTGGCGGGTGCCGAACCGTGAGCTGATTGGCATCAAGTATGGAAAATCTCTCCTAAAACTTCACCTGGAAGCTCTGCTGGAAATGACCTCTTTTGAGGACAGCCCGGTCCGTGATGGGAGACGTAATTCAGATAGCAGGAATGCATTAATATTCGGCAAGGATTTGATTCAAAACGAATTTTGGTAATAGAATATACAGAAGGAGGATCGGATGGACTTTGCACAGCTTTCCTTTCCAGATGCCCCGCTGATCAAGGTGCGGCCTCCGGGACCGGAGTCCCGGGAATTCCTGGAGTTTCAGGCGACGCACGAGGGCTCGGCTGTTTCGTATTCGCGTGGGCTGCCCATGGCCTTACAGAGGGGCCGCGGTGCGACCGTCGAGGATGTGGACGGGAACCGGTACATCGATTTCTTCGGTGGAGCCGCTGTTATGAATGTCGGACACACGAATCCGGAGGTGGTGGAGGCGGTCTCGCTCCAGCTGGGCGAGTTGACCCACGCGCTGGACATCCCGACTCCCGCACGCAAGCGACTGGTCGAGAAACTCATGATGGTCCTGCCGGCCGACCTGAACCGGGTGTTCTTCGGAGGGCCCACCGGTTCGGATGCGGTGGAGGCGGCCGTGAAGCTTGCCAAATCCAACAGCGGTAGGGTGCCACTGATCGCATTCGAGGGGAGCTATCACGGCATGAGCTCGGGGGCGCTGGCGCTGACGAGCGGACTGGGATTCAAGGAGGACTTTCTCCCGCTTATCCCCGAGGTCCACTTTATGCCCTATGCCTACTGCTACCGCTGCGCGTTCCGACGCGAACCGGAAAGCTGCGACCTGGAATGCGCCAGGTACCTGGACCACGTGCTGGAGGACCCGCATTCCGGCGTTGGGAAACCGGCAGCCGTGATCGTCGAGGCCATTCAGGGAGAGGGGGGCTCGATTGTGCCTCCGGAGGGATATCTGCCGGAGATCAGGGATATCTGCCGGCGGCACGAGGTCCTACTGATCTTAGATGAGATCCAGGCCGGCTTCTGCCGGACCGGGAAGATGTTCTCCTTCGAGCATACGGGTGTGATCCCGGACATCCTGACCATGAGCAAGGCGCTGGGCGGAATCGGGCTGCCGATCTCGGGCATAGCCTATAAGGCCTCGCTCGACACCTGGCCCCCCGGAAAACACATCGGGACCTTCCGGGGGAACACGGTCGCCTACGCGGCCGGGAGTGCGGCCCTGGATTTCATGGTGAAGAACCACCTGGCCGACCATGCGCTTGAGCTGGGGGAAACCATGCTAGCCTGGCTCGAGGATATCAAAAAAGAGAGCCGGATCGTGGGCGATGTGCGGGGCAAGGGTCTGATGCTGGGTGTCGAGCTGGTCGAGGACAAGGCGTCGAAGGAGCCTGCCCCGGAACTGGCCAGAGAAGTGCGGACGCTGTGCCACCAGCACGGCCTGCTGGTCGAGATCGGAGGGCACTACGACAATGTGGTCCGCTTTCTGCCGCCGCTGGTGTTGACACAGGACCTGGCCCTCAAGGGCGTCGAGATCTTCGAGGACGCCCTCTCTTCCGTGCTCAGACAACGGTAACCTATTGAAATCAAGTGAGATAGTGTCTTAGAAGCAGGCCTATTTTGCTTTAGACAGCGTTTTTTGTGGCCGCTTTGGAGCTTCTTAGAAAATATTGGATAGGTCTGTTCCTTCTGACAACGGAATCGAACTGGCGGACAATACCACCTGCGTCAATTAGCCTCGCTCAGACATTTGCTAGAGCGCCGTTTACCGACGCGGCGGGGCCGTTTACCTAAAAACACTATCCTCGCTCCAGTTCCCGGCATATCCTGGGGGCGAGATCGAGAGATCGCAAAATCGTTTCAAAGGAGAACAGAATGGGAAACAAAATCAAGGTCGTCTTCGATGCCAAGCTCCTCATCGGCCTGGCTCTCATCTGTGCCGGGCTGCTTTTTCTGTTTCAAAACATGGGCTATCTCACCGAGATCGATGTCTGGGATTTCTGGCCGGTTATTCTGATCCTTCTTGGCCTGAGCCTGATCGCCCGACCCAGCGAATTCCGCCAGCCCCTGGGAGGACTGATCCTCATCAGCATCGGACTCTTGTTCTTGCTGCACAATTTGGCTATCATTCCGTATGATATCGGGGATCTATGGCCGTTTTTCCTGATCCTCATCGGTATCTTTGTGATTAAGAGTGCTCTCACGCGAACTTCAGGAAAACCTCCGGCCTCCAGTGACTACATCAACCTGTCCTTTGTCCTGGGCGGTGGCGATTTCAGGTTCAATACGCAGAATTTCAAGGGAGGAAAAATCGATGCCATCATGGGTGGAGGCTCGATCGATCTCAGGGACGCCGATTTCGAAGGAGATGAAGTGTTCTTCGATTCTTTTGTGTTAATGGGCGGGGTGGAGATCCGGGTCCCGGAGCACTGGCAAGTGAATGTCCAGGGTTCGCCCCTGCTGGGAGGGATGGAAAACAAAGCCACTTACGTGGAATCGGGGAAGCCGCCCAAGAAGTTCACGATCAAGGCCACCACCATAATGGGAGGAGTGGAGATCAAAAACTGAGATGCATCCTTTTCTGAGATCGCCCGGACACTTTTTATTGATGGGGCTCTTCTGGAGCCCCATCGTTTTCTGTGTCATTCTGCTGCAGAGCCGCTTGAGCGGCTTGGCCCTTTCTGATGCTGCCATCCTGATGGGGCCCCTCATGGGGCTCGAGCTTTTCATATGCCTTTCCATCTGGTTTCCCTGCAGGGCCTTTTCCACCGACCGTTTTCGCCTCCCCCAATTGCTCCTGCGGCATGTCCTTTTGGCAGCCCTCATGACGGTAGTCTGGCTGCTGCTGGGAGTCCTGTACAGCGAGATCCTGGGCGACCTGAGCGGGAATCCCGTCTGGAGAGTGAGGTACGATCAGGCGCTCCCGCTGCTGCTTGCGACCGGCCTTTTTCTCTATTTCATGTTTTCCCTGATCTACTATATGGTCCTGGCGCTCGAAAAAAGCCGCCAATCAGAGCAGAAGGCCCTGGAAAACCTCCTGTCAACCAGGTCGGCTGAGCTGAGCTCCCTGAGAGCCTCCATCCACCCGCACTTTCTGTTCAACAGCCTGACATCGTTGAGCACGCTGACGAGAAAATCCCCCGAGCTGGCCCAGGAGATCATCCTGCAGCTGGCAGGTTTCCTGCGCTACAGCCTGAATTACGGGCAGAAGGGGTGGGTCCGTGTCAGAGACGAATTGGATCACATCGAGGACTACCTGGGGATCGAAAAAATGCGTCTTGGCGAACGGCTGCAGTATGAATTTTCAATCGAATCCGATACCCTGGAGGAGATGCTGCCTCCCTTCACTCTCCTGCCCCTGGTGGAAAACGCCGTGAAACATGGCTTTCAGCAGTCCCTCGAGCCAGGCCTTTTAACGATGTCGATCAAAAAGACACCGATGTCACTCATAATCGAGGTAGAAAATCCCTTCGAACGGGCTTTTCAGACCAAGCAGGGAGAGGGGTACGGCCTTGCCGGCTTGAAAAAAAGGCTGACGAATGCCTATAGAGGAGAGGCGGGTTTGGCGGTTGCCAAAAATGAGAGGTCCTTCAAGGTTACACTCAGACTGCCGTTGAAGGAGGGTATGGATGACTTGCCTTAAAATGGTGAGGCCGCGACCGGGCGTTGAGCTCATCGTAGGAGAGATGAGTGGCTAAGAAAACCGTCCTGATCGTCGATGATGAGCCCTTGGCGCGCGAAGCCCTGGTTCAGGCGCTGTCCGAGTTCGAGGAGGTTGTGATCTCCGGCGAGTGTTCCGATGGTTTCGAAGCCGTCAAAGCCATAAACGAGAGCAGGCCGGACATCGTTTTCCTGGATATCCAGATGCCCAAGCTGGATGGATTCGATGTGCTGGAACTCCTGGGGGAAGCCCCCCCCTATATCGTGTTCGTTACCGCCTATGACGAGTATGCCCTGAAGGCCTTCGAGTCGCACGCGCTGGATTATATCCTGAAGCCGGTCGGGCCGGATCGGCTGAAGACAACCTTCGCCAAGGTAAACGAACGGATTCAGGAGAAGTCCTCACAGCCTATGGGTTCGCTGCTGGCTGAGCGCCAGGCCCGGATCAAGCCGCTGGCCAGGATTCTGGTGAGAGACAGGGCCAACGTCTACATCATTGCAGTGGAAGACATCGTCTATTTTGAGGCCCAGGACGACTATATCAGCATCCATACGCGGGAGGGATCCTTCCTGAAGAAAGAGACGCTGTCTCACCTGGAAAAGCTGCTGGACGATAGATTATTCATCCGCATCCATCGCTCCTACTTGCTCAACATCAACCACCTGAGCAAGATCGAACCTTACACGAAGGACAGCCGGATCGCGATCCTCAAGAGCGGCCAGACCCTGCCTGTCAGCCGCTCCGGCTATTCCAAGCTCCTCCGTTTGATTTAGGTTTGATTTAGCGCTCCGACATCTCTAAATAAATGAAAACAAATAGATTAATATCTTAGAAGGGATTGATATATCCGTTAAATGCTGCTTTTCATGGTTGTTTTAGTACTCCTAAGAATAGTTTACAGAGATGCGTTTCTCAGCTATTTTAGAAGAACATTTTAGGCCATAAAACATGCAGTTTAATGGAATATTTGCATGGCCCTAATGGGTTAACTTATATAAATTCAATAAGTTGCAGTTGTCGGAGCTCTATTCATAACGGAGGGAGTCGGCCGGGTTGGCGGCGGCGGCGCGGAACGTCTGGAAGCTGACAGTGAGCAGGGCGATGAGGAGCGCGATGAGACCGGCTCCCAGGAATGGGAACACACCGAGGTCGATGCGGTAGGCGAAATTTTGGAGCCAGGTATACATGGCATAGTAGCCCAGCGGCCAAGCTAAGATATTGGCGATGAGGACCTTCTTGACGTAGTCCCGGGAAAGAAGCTGTAAGATGCTGGGGGAGGAGGCCCCCAGGACTTTGCGGATGCCGATCTCCCGGGTCCGGCTCTCGGCTGTGAACGAAGAGAGCCCGAAGAGCCCCAGGCAGGCGATGAAGACGGTCAGCAGGGCAAAGGTACTGAAAATCCCTTCGATCCTCTGCTCGGCCCGGTAGGCCCTGTCGAACACCTCGTCGAAAAACGAGTATTCGAAGGGGTACTTGGGAGAAAATGTCAGCATGGTCTCCTCGATATGGGCCAAGGTGCTCGGTATACGTTCGCCTCGGATCTTTATGGAGATGTTGCGGTAATCCCGCTCGAGATCCAGGAAGACATACATCGGCTTGATCTCCTGGTGGAGGGAGTGCATGTGGAAATCCTTCAGGATGCCCACGATCTGCCCGGCCGGCTCCTCATTCCCCCAGCGGTTGAAGTTCATACCCAGGGGTGCGTCCACGCCTATGGCCTGCACGGCGGCCTCATTGAGGAGGAACGCGCCCTTGGCATCAGAAACATGTTCGCGGGAGAAGTTCCTCCCCTGGGCCAGCTTGAGATCGAACACATCGAGAAAGTCATAGTCTGCGTCGCAGACATAGATGGGCACCCTCAGGTCCTCCGGCTTCCCCGGCCACTTGGCGTTGGTCTGGGAGCTGACATGATTGGGTAGACTGGAGGAGGCAGCCACACTGAGGACATCGGGATGGTTCTTGAGTTCGGTCTTTAAGGCCTCGAGCTGCTGCTGGAGGTTTGTGTCTCGAGGCCTCACCACCACGATGTGATCGCGGCTGTAGCCCATCTCCTTGTTTTGGATGTAGTGCAGCTGGTTGCGGACCACGACCGTACTGAGTATGAGGAGGATGGAGACCGTGAACTGGAACACGACCAGCAGGTTCCTGAAAAGAGCCCCACCCTTGCCCTTGGACGAAGCGCTGCGCAAGGCGGAGATAGGCTTGAAGCGGGAGATGTAGACAGCGGGATAGGCTCCTGCGAGCAGTCCTACCAGTACGAATGTGCCCATAACACCCAACAGCAACCCGGGATTGTGCATCGGATCAAAGGACAGATCCCGCTGGATGAAGCCTTTGAAGGCCGGCAGGGACAGAACCACCAGCCCCAATGTGAGGACAAGGGCCACCAGGGTGAGCATTGTGGACTCGCCCAGGAACTGCTTGATCAGCTGGTTCCTCCGGGCTCCCACCACCTTTCGCATCCCCACTTCCTTGGCTCGCTTGGCAGATCGGGCAGTGGCCAGGTTCATGTAGTTGATGCAGGCGATAACCAGGAGGAGGAAGGCGATGGAAGAGAAGAGATAAATGTATCGGATGTCGTTTCCAGGGCTGATGTCGAAATTTATATTGGAGTACAGATGGATCCTGGTGAGCGGCTGAAGGATGTAGCCGGCGCTGTCCCATCCCTGATCGTTCCGGTATTTCTTAAACATGTCCGGGAGCTTGCCTTCCAACTGGGCGGGATCTGCTCCCTCCTGGAGAAGGAAATACGTGTAGAAGGAACTGTTGCCCCAGGAATCGAGCTTTCTGTCCAGAAGAACGGGCATGGCATCGAAAGGCAGGATGACGTCCATGGTGAAGTGGGAGTTCTTGGGGAAATCCTTAAATACCCCGGTCACGCGCATGTCGTGCTCTTCAATGTAGACCACGGTCTGGCCGATGGGATCCTGGTCGCCGAAGAATTTTCGGGCCACAGTCTCGGAAAAGAGAATGGAGTTGGGATCGGTCAGGGCTGTCTCCGGATCACCCCTGAGGAGCTCGATGGAGAAGACCTTGAACAGGTAAGGGTCAGCCCAGTGGACATTTTTCTCCAAGAAGTTCTTTTCTCCGTAAGTGAGCAGCACGTTGCCGGAACTGTCCAGACGGGTGGCGGCGACGACCTCGGGGAATTCCTGCATGAGGGCTGCGGCCAGGGGAGCCTGGGTTACGGCGAACCTGTCCGAGCCCAGGTACATGTTGCCGGGCTGATGCTGGACAACGCGAAAGATCCTGTCTGCGTTCTCATGCCAGCGGTCAAAGCTCAGCTCGTGCTGGACATACAGAAAGATCAGGACAAAGACGGCCATGCCCACGGCCAGTCCCAGGATGTTCAGGAGGGAATACCCTTTGTTTTTGTTGAGGTTGCGCCAGGCGATGAGGAGATAATTCTTGAGCATAGACAAGTCCTCTCTTGGGGGCGTTTTATTATTAGACTGTCCGAACTCAGAATTGGTTGCGCTGGTACCTAGAATTTCAGGTCAAAACCCGTGTTGATGATGTGGAAATCCCCAAGGTCGCGGGCGTTCAGCCAGATGTAGTTGACGATCAATTCGACGTGCTGACCCAGAGGGAATATGGAGCCGAGATAGAAGCGGTTCTTCTGCACGGTGTGGATTTTGGTCTTGCCGAAGGTTTCGGTGGCGACGAAGGGCCTGAACCGGAGCGTGCCCAGGTGGGTGTCGTATGTCAGCTTCAAGCGAAGGCGGAAGCGGGTATGGTTGCTGTCTTCCAGATTGAAGGAGCGGAATTCAATTTTGGCGCGGACATCGAAGCTGAGGTCATTGGCCAGGCCGGCCTTCCATGTGCCCTGCAAAGTGAGGCGGTCCTCGTCGAATACGATGTCATCCTCCAAGTTGAGAACTTCTCCCATAATATCGACGTGTTCCCGCTTGTACAGGGCGGCCAGGGTGACATTCTTGGGCAGGTGATAGACGATGCCAACTGCCAGGTTGTGCATGTAGGGATCCGCGTAGGTGATGTCCAGGGCCCGTAGCTCTTGTGTGAACTTGAGGCTCCACTTGGGAGTTATGGAGAATGTTGCGGAGTTGTTTAGCCATCCCTGAGAGGTTGCCGCGGCCGGCTGACTGAGGAGCAGGCTGGATACAGCCAGCAGGAGCAAGAGGGCGAACCGGGAGAAGGTTTGTTTTGTCGGCGAGGGAGGGGACGGATTTCGTTTTGCAGGTTGACTGTGATGTGTCATTAGCGCAATCCTTAAGCGCAGTATTATACAGATTCCGACTGTCGAGATAAAGCCTGATGGCGCAAAATCTGTCAGGCTGAACGGAACGGGAGAAGAGGATCAGTAGCGCCAAGAGGTCAGGTCGGCTCCGCG
>JBGUED010000027.1:0-12083 GCA_041821525.1 Candidatus Aminicenantaceae bacterium
GGATGTCCTCTTCGAAACGGATGGGATCCACGACGTGCCAGCGATACATTGCGTGTCGGTGTACCGCCCGGTACGTGCCGTCAGGTCGCACAACTTGGTGCATGCCCAGGAAGGGCGTCGTGTAGGTCACGTACTGCCCTTCGACCTCCCAGTCGTATGAGCCGCCGAAATAGTCCTCCGTCCCTGTGCCGCAGATCGTCGGGAACTCGCCATCGCCGTCGAGGTAGAACTTGATCTCGCCCTCGCCCCACCAGCCGGTATTATTGGCACCCCAGCACATGTAGGTGCCCACGAAGTGGCCCCAGCCCCTGATCCCGTCCACGATGGTGTAGACTTCCTTGTAGGGCACGGGATTGGTGCGCCGGAACTGGGCGTGGAAATAGGCGGCGTCCTCGGGCACCTCGGTCAGTGTGTAATTGACCTGGTAGTAGAGGGTCATCTCCTTTTCGTCCAGGTTTTCCATAGTGATCTTGCAGGATTTGCGGAACGGCATTGCCCAGTAGCAGTTGAAGCCGCTCCCGGGATTCACACACACCGGCAGGGAAGTGACCTGGGCGAACTTTCCCCATCCGCAGGCGAAGAAGTCACCCACTGGTACTTCTACGGAGGGTTCTGTCTCCCCATCCCAGTAGAATCTGAGGATGGAGAAGCGGAAATTCCCGGCCGGTGTCATCCATATCTGTTGGATAGCTCCGGAGCCGTCGATCTCGGCTATCACGAAGGTCTCCTTGGGCGGGATCTTGACGTAGGGAGAGACCTTCCATCCTTGTCCCAGGTCCCGTGCCGCCCGCAGGGCGAGGCCGTCCGTGGACATGCCGCCCTTTCCCTTTTCTCCGGTGAAATTTTCCGGGCTCATGGAGCGACTCTGGGCATGGGAGAGACGGCACAGGTTCCCCAGATTGAGATAGAGTCCATCGAACACTTTTTCCTCCTCAGCGTAAAGTACCAGGGCGGCCAGTGCCAGGACCAGGACCACCGGCAGGGCTTTTAGTTTCATGGGATGCCTCCTTTATGGGTTGCAGGGGAGCAGATGTTGTGTATGAGATGGGCTGCTTTCGATCCATGATTCCCCTAGCCCAGGTTTATAACGACTGCTACTTTCCTGTCAAGTGTCGCAGAAAATTTTCCCCCGGGGTAGGACGCCTGGCTTTCCAATGCCCGGAACAGGACATTCAATGCCCGGCCCCGGGCGGAGGGCCGCTTTCCTCCCTCCGCTACGAATAGTGCCTCAATTAACCTGGATTATTCGTAAGAATTCCATCTCCGTGTGCTTCTACGGGAGCTTTATGCCTTGCCGAATTTCTGCACAGCCGTTACAATACGCGTGCGAGTTCTGATGGGGAGGGGAAAATACTCATGAAAAAAACACTTACCTTCGTGATCACAGCGCTGCTCCTCAGCAGCCTGGCGTTGACCTTTGCCTATGCTCAGTCGGTTGCTGATATTCTGGAGAAGATGATCGAGGCGAACGGAGGGCGCAAGGCCCTGGAAGCTATAAAGGACACGACCATATCCGGAGAGGCGGAGATGATCCCCATGGCGATAAGCGGCACCATGACCATGTATCACAAGGAGCCGGGCATGACCCGGCAGGACATGGAGTTCAGGGGGAGGGTGATGACCCAGGCATTCGACGGGGAAATGGCCTGGTACACATACCCGACCGGGGAGGCGGCAGCGGCGCCGACCGAAATGCAGGCATACTCGGAGAAGGCGGCGCTGGAGATGGGCAACTCCCTCCTGCTGGATCCTGATAAGTTCGGCATCACACATCACCTCAAGGGCAAGGAAACCATCGATGGCAAGGAGTATTATCTGCTCGAAAGGGTATTCGAAAGCGGCGACACGACAACTTTTTTTATCGACACCCAGACCTTCTATGTCTTCAAACAGCGGCAGTACACTCTGGATATGGTGGGAAGCGAGGTGGAGCAGGAGATTGTCTTCTCGGACTATAAAAAGGTGGATGGGATCCCGTATCCTTTCACCATGACCATAAATCAGGGCGGCGAGGTCTTTCTCATCATCACCGCTACCGCTGTCAAATTCAACTCCGGGCTGGAGGACGCTTTCTTCAAGATGGAGAAGTAAGGCGTTTCCAAAACCGAGGTAATGAAACAGTCAGGCAAGCTGAAACGTCAGCCCGGTGATATATTGTCTCCGGATGGCTTCCTCATCAACTTACCTGACTAAGTAACCATAACTTGTTTTTGGAAATACTCTAGAATGATGTGAGGCGAGTGCTTTTGAAGGAGTGAACCGACATGAGACGATTCAATTTGGGGAAGATTCCCGGCCTTTGGTTCTGGACAATTATCGGAGTCCTTATTTTTTCGCTGTATCTTTCCGCCGGTGACGTGGTCAAGGGCGACATGGCCCGAAAGGTGGATACCTACCTCAGTCGGATCGTCCCCTACGGCTTTTCCGGAGCTTTCCTGATCGCCAAGGATGGAGAGATCGTGCTCAACAAGGGATACGGCATGGCCATACGCAGCCAGGGAACCGCCAACACCTCAGAGACCGTGTTCAGCACCGGCTCGCTCACCAAGCAGTTCACCGCCGCCGGGATTATGAAGCTGGAGATGATGGGAAAACTCAACACACACGATCCCATCACCAAGTATTTTGAGGGTGTACCCGAGGACAAGCAAGAGATCACCCTGCACCACCTTCTCACTCACACCGCCGGAGTGGTCGATGCCGTGGGGCCCGATTTTGTGGAAGCCCTGCGCGATCCTACGGTGGAGAAAATCCTGAAGCGTCAGCTTGAATTTCCCCCCGGGCAGGAGTTTTCCTATTCCAATGCCGGCTACAGCCTGCTGGCGGCGATCATCGAAAAGGTTACCGGTCAAGATTACGAGACCTTCCAGCGTAAGCAGCTGTTCCTGCCGGCCGGGATGGAATACACCGGCTACAGGCTTCCCGAATGGGATAAGCGTTTGGTCGCCCACTGGTATGTGGGGGAGCACGACAACGGGACTCCCCTGGAGAAGCCCTATCCCTACTGGAACCTCCTGGGAAACGGGGGCATCCTGTCCACCACCGAGGACATGTATCGCTGGCACTTGGCCCTGTTGGGTGAGAAGGTGCTGTCCCGGGCTGCCAAGAACAAAATGTTCACGCCTGTCGACAACGACTACGGATATGGCTGGGACATCCTGGAGAGCGACCACGGACTGCTGATCAAACATGACGGAGGGAGCTCGCTGGGCAGCAGTTCGGAGCTCAGGCGCTACCTCGATGCCGGTCTCGTCACCATGCTTTTCTGCAACCAGGGCTTTGGGCGGATGACCCTGATGGAAGTCGTGCGGGAGAAGACCGAGACCCTGGTATTCGGAGGGGACGTGGAGATGCCGCTGCCGGTCAAAGATGTTGTAGTCCCTGATGCGGAGAAGTACACGGGTACCTACACTCTGTTCGGCGGAGATCAGCTGAAAATAAACCACAGCCAGGGGCGGCTGCAGGT
This sequence comes from Candidatus Aminicenantaceae bacterium, assembly GCA_041821525.1. Taxonomy (GTDB): domain Bacteria; phylum Acidobacteriota; class Aminicenantia; order Aminicenantales; family Aminicenantaceae; genus JAUXEH01. Next base: position 3,467 of record JBGUED010000027.1, read on the forward strand.
TCGTCCGCAGGGGCAAGCTGCGATAAACGCCCTGCTCGGACTTGGTGTCGAGGCCGGGAAGCGGTTAAACAACCTCAACAAGCTCTCCGTGACCGTTTTTTCGGCGGCCCTGGCGGGTGATTACGAGCCTCTCAACGCCGCACTCAGCCATCGAGAGAGGCGGCAGCAGCCTGTCAGGGACCTCATTGAGATGCGCTTGAGGAACTACGCCCCGCGCATCGGAAAGGTCGCGCTCGTCATCGCGCACATGACCATGCCGGCGTCACTGAGCGGGATCGATGCGGCCAAGACCTTCATCGAGCTCAAGGGAGAGAAGGGGAGCATCTACTTCGGGCTGTACTGGAAGGACGGGTTCAACATTGGAATTGAACCGATCATGGCTCCTCCTCAGCTGGATGTTCCCTTCCTTCCGCTTTCAGAGAGGGCATTCGCAGGATACCACCTGGATCTGGGCAAAGCCTTTGAGATCACGTTCGAGGCGGATAAAGAGGGCCGCATCTCCGCGTTGGTTTTTGCCTCGGATGGGGGCAAGCTCAAGGCCATCCGCCAGGACTGAATATGAGGTAGCACTCTGGCTCCCAATGGAATTTGGGAGGCGTTATCCCCCGTGAACATCTTGAAAATAATTCCGTAATATGGGAAGATATAACGTCTAAATATAGTCTAATATATACAGGGTAGGGAAGTAAGCAATAATAACATCATAAATGAATACCCCTCCCCTGGAACTCGTACGCAAGAGGTCTAGAGATGAAGATTTTGAAGATAGCGTCCATAGTGCTGATGGGTTTTTCCCTGAGCTTGACCGCAGCCGCCAAACAAAATGACTATAATGTCCTGCTTATTACAGTAGACACACTCCGCTACGACAGGATCAGCTTTCACACGGATACCTATGTCCAGACACCCCATATCGATAAGCTGGCCTCCCGGTCGGCCGTATATCACCGTGCGTTTGCGCACAATCCCGTAACGCTGTCATCACACACCAACATAATGACCGGAACCACTCCTCTCTTTCATGGGATCTCCGACAACCAGGGATTCAAGCTCGATGCCAGGTTTGTTACGCTGGCCGAGCACCTTAAGCAGTCCGGATACAGTACTGCGGCCTTTATCGCCGCCTTTCCCCTGGATTCCCGCTTTGGTCTGGCCCAGGGATTCGATCTCTACGATGACAACTACGGTGCGCAGAAGCCTTACTCGCTTTACTTCGCCGAACGGCGTGCGGATGAGGTGCTCGATCCGGCCCTGCGTTGGATCTCGAACCAAAGCGACAAGTGGTTCGGTTGGGTGCACCTGTTCGATCCTCATGAGCCTTATGACCCGCCGGCTCCTTATGACCAGCAGTACAAGGACGATCTGTACTCAGGAGAAGCCGCCTACACGGATGCCCAGCTCGGAGTCCTGTTCGATTATCTGGAAGATGCGGGACGAATGTCCGACACCATCATCATCCTGACCGCAGACCATGGAGAGGCGCTTGGGGATAAGGGTGAGATAACGCACAGCTTTTTTGCCTACAATAGTGTGATCCACATCCCGCTTCTCGTCTACGTCCCCGGCCAAAAACCGGCTGCAGTCCAGGAAAACGCTTCTCACGCAGATATCTTCCCCACGGTGTGTGACGCCCTGGGATTGAAGAGCCCCAAGCACCTCCAGGGAGAATCCCTCCTGCCCCTGGCACGGGGAAAAAACCGGTCCAGTGCGGCGATCTATTTCGAATCCTTGACGCCGCACCTCACTGCAGGCTGGGCACCCCTACGCGGATTCATCCGGGGAGATATGAAATTCATCGATCTACCCATCAAGGAGGTCTACGATCTTAGGCGGGATCTAGCCGAGGAGGTCAACCTGGCTTCGAAGTCGGATATCCCGAGTCTCGAGAAGGACCTGAAAAGGCTTCAGAAGGATTTCAAGGGCAAGGGCATGAACCAGAATCTGGACGAAGTGGAACAGGACATGATCAACAAGATGAGGACCTTGGGCTACATCTCGGCGGGCAAGCCCAATTCATTGAAAAAATACGGGCCCCAAGACGACCTCAAGTACCTGCTGCCGATCCAGATAAAAATGCATCAAGCGATCAGCGATTTCCGGGAAGGCCGCCATGATCAGGCCCTGAAGAACCTCCAGGAGATCATTTCCCAACGATCGGATTATCTTCCGGCCTACAGCCACATGTCTAACCTGTTCTACTCGCTGGGGATCAAGGAACAGGCAGTGAAGAGTCTTCAGGACGGCCTCAAGGCCAACAGAGACAACCTGTATCTGCAGTCGAGGTTGGGATTGATGCTGGTGGAGGTCCAGGAATATGATGAGGCCATCAAGCTGCTGAAGAGGTGCATCTCCAAGGAAAATACTAATCCGGATTATTTTCTTTATATGGGTGTGGCCCAGCAGAAAAGCGGGAATTTTGACCTGGCAATGGCCAACTATCAGGAAGCCCTGAAACTCGATAAGAGCAATGCCCTGGTCTATAACAACATCGGATCCGTCCACCTGATGTATTTCCTGCGTTCCCGGGATCTGAACGAGTACCGTCTCGCTATGGCCAACTTCAACAACGCCCTGGCGTTCAATCCCTATCTGCAATCCGCCATCAACGGCAGAGGCGCTGCACAAAAGTTCAAGAGCCAACTGGAACAGCGGAACTCAGTGAAATACTAGGGGCGTTCTCCTGACAGCCGGCATTTCTTTAGGTGTCCGCCAGACCTGGAGCAGACAGTAAGCCAGGAGATTGACCCGGACATCGTTGTATTTGTAACTCGAGCCCGGTTCCCTGAGCGGTCGGTTCAGGAGGTGGTGCCAGATCAGCTTACCTGATTGTTAGAGTTATCAACATGGATAAAATGCCACCGAAGGGCTTTCTTGCCTGGAAATTTGTATGATTTTAGGGTATAAGAGTGCTCTGGAATTTGCCATGCGAAGAATAGGGATTGCGATCTGCCTGCTTGCCCTGGGATGCCCCTGGGCGGTCGCCCAGTCCGAGGAAGACAAAGCCGTTTCCGCAAAATACGCGGAGGCCTTCACACGTCTCACAGAACTCCACTCCGGCATCATTGACCTTCATCCTTTGTTGGAGGATCTTTATCCTGTTGCCGTGGCAGAGGGTGAGGTGTTCTATGTGTTCGATGTCCTGGAACAAGACCGACCCTATGAGCTGGTCAAGACCGCCCTGCCTCCCATGATCGTCCCGGAGGGTATCCGCGCAGCCTTTCCTCTGGATTTTTATGACAACACCATGGCTTGTGTCGTCACCGGTGAGGTCTTCGATGATCTGTCCGGGTACGCGACCATCTTCCATGAGTTCATCCACTGCGCTCAGTGGGCAACCTGCGAGCTCGAGCTGAAGGCCCGGCTCAGCATCGCGCAAGAAGCTGCAGCCGCTGATGACTACATGTGGGAGCTTTCCCATCCTTTCCCCTATGCGGACGAGACCTTCGAAGAAATTTATGCCCTGTTCCTGGCGAGCGCCGCCGTCGGCGACAAGGCTGCGGTTGCCCGGTGCCGCGCTTTCTTACGCGAGGTGCTCAATGCGCAGGACTATGAATATATGGTCTGGCAGGAGTGGAAGGAAGGCTTCGCGCGCCACATCGAGAACAAGGTAAGGGCTAAGCTGGAACTCGAACTGAGAGTCAGCCAGGCGGTGCCTCCCTTTGACCGGGTCATGTTCTATGAGGGGGGAGCACGTTATATCTCACTCTTGATAGCCGAAGATCCTGATCTGGAAAAAGATATCAAGACGCTGTTCCAGCGCATGGCAAGCGGTCAGTGAGTCAAGTGCAAGGGATGAAGAAGCCCGGTCGGTGTAGCTTGATAATCTCCGTAACTCTGATACATTGAGGATACGCTTGAAAAATGATCTGAATAGGGGGCCCCATGTCAGAAATCTGTCCTTTGTTTTTGATGGCGTCCAAACAGCGTGGTGAGCTGGTCACTGCAATGAAAAAGACTATTCTGTCGACTCTGGTATTCGTCTTGTTGCTGTGCGGCTCGGGATTCGCACAGGACAGGGGATTTGGACTGGGCGTGATCCTGGGGGAGCCCACAGGGATCAATTTCAAGGCCTGGACCGGCTATAAGACGGCCTTCGTGGGGGCAGCCGCCTGGTCCTTCGGGCATCAGGATTCCCTGCACATACACATGGACTATCTCGTGCACAACTTCAGGTTGTTGGATCTGGAGGACGTCGAGCTCCCTGTGTACTATGGGATCGGAGTGCGTCTTAAGACAGGAAACGATGTCCGGTTTGGTGTCAGGATTCCTCTGGGGATCAATTATATGTTCGAGAAGGCCCCCCTGGATATATTTGTGGAGTTCGCCCCCATCTTCGATCTGACTCCAAAAACCGACCTCTATTTCAACGGCGGGATCGGGATCCGCTATTACTTTTAAGGTCTGAGGACAGGCCCGAATGACCCGAGACACTCAACGATCTGGGACTCTATATGTGCTCACCGCCTATGTAGTGTGGGGCCTGCTACCCATCTACTGGAAGGCCCTGCAGTCAGTCCCTGCTCCGGAGATCCTGGCCCATCGGATCTTCTGGTCCTTTGTCTTCGTTTCCTTTCTGTTATGGAAGCAGCAGCGTTGGGCCGAATTCAAGTGGACCTTCCGCAGCCGCAGCAACCTCTGGATCTGTATCCTGACCGCCGCCATAATCGGCTCGAATTGGTTCATCTACATCTGGGCGGTCATCCACGACCATATTGTGGATACCAGCCTGGGTTATTTCATCAATCCCTTGATCACCGTCCTCCTGGGGGTGATCTTCCTGCACGAGAAGCTGAACCGCTGGCAGATCATCGCCTTTGTGCTCGCCTCCTTAGGCGTGGGGTATTTGACGCTGGAGTACGGCCGGGTCCCTTGGATCGCGCTCTCCCTGGCATTGACGTTCGGTATCTACGGGCTGCTCCGCAAGACCGCCCGGATCGAGGCGCTCAGCGGCCTGACGGCCGAGACAGGGCTGCTGTCTCCCCTGGTCCTGACTTACTTGCTGCTGCTGGCCTTGAAGGGGGAAAGCTCTGCCGGTTCCTCCCCGGCAGCGATTCATCTCCTGCTCCTCGGGTCAGGCCTGGTCACAGCGGGGCCGCTGCTCTGGTTCACCATCGGCGTGCGCAGGATCAAGTTGTCCACCGCCGGATTCCTTCAGTATCTGGCGCCCTCCATGCAGCTGTTGCTGGGTGTTGTCGTGTACCGTGAGCCCTTTACGCGCACGCACCTGATCAGCTTTGGCCTGATCTGGACCGCTCTGATCATCTTCTCCCTGTCCAACACTCCTCTCCTCAACCGCCCTTCCCTCACCTCCACCTCAGACTAGCTGAGGCTGCACTCCATTTATGCCCGAGATCTATCCCTGACAGATGCTGCACCGGCGATCCCATCTCCCTCGGAGCCCATGGGGAGGTTGGGCGGGTCTTAAACATAGCTGCAAAATTGCTCTTATCTCTATCTGAGCCTATGGGGTGGATGGGTGGCTCCCTGGCGAAGTTGCAGATGTGAGCTTATTTCCATCCGAACCCATGGGGTGGATGGGCGGGTCTTTGGTGAGGATGGAGATGAGTGAGTTCCAATTGACACCCTTTTGGGGATGGTCCATAATGGGAAATATTTTCTCTGATAGGAGGACTGAAATGCGGATAGGCCTTGGGCGTGAATTCCTGAGAAAGTACTCGCTGCTGCTCTTGATTTTCCTGGTCTCTGTCTCTGTGAGCTTCTCGACTCAGGCTGGGGAAGATGGGACCTGGTTTCCCTTTGGGGACCTCGCAGAATGGGGATCATGTACCAGCATCATGGTGGGCCGACTGGCCTCTGTGGATGGCTCGGTCATCACATCTCAGACCTGTGACGGCAACTATCGAACGTGGGTTCGCATCGAACCGGGGCAGGAGTTTCCCGAAGGGGCCAAGACCCATATCTACGGCGGCCTGCTGCACAACGAGTTTGCCGGTGACATGCGCCGTGTAGAGGTCAAGGGGGAGATCCCCCAAGTCAGGAAGACCTACACGTTCCTGAACACCGCCTATCCCTGTCTTAACGAAAAACAGCTGGCCATCGGCGAGACCACCATCGGGGGCCGCAGGGAACTGCGCAATACAGAAGGAGTGTTCCTAATCGAGGAGATCCAGCGCATGATGCTGCAGCGCACCACGACGGCTCGGGAAGCCATAAAGCTGGCAGGAGAGCTGATCAAGGAATATGGCTACTGTGATTTCGGGGAATGCCTCACCATCGCCGATCCCAAAGAGGTCTGGCAGTTCGAGGTCTTTGGCCAGGGTCCCCTGGAGATCGGAGGCGTCTGGGCGGCCCAGCGCGTCCCGGACGATCACTGTGGAGTCTCCGCCAATATCCCGCGCATCGGGAAGCTCGACCTGGACAATCCGGATTACTACATGGCTTCGGACAATGTGTTCCAGGTGGCCCAGGACATGGGCTGGTGGGATCCGGAGAGCGGTGAGGAGTTCGTGTTCTGGAAAGCCTACAGCGGCCGTACTCCCTTCTCAACCCGAGAGTATTTTATCCTCAGCCGGCTGGCGCCCTCGCTCAACCTGAGCAGAGAGGCGGAGGAACTGCCTTTTTCGGTCAAGCCGGATAAAAAGGTCTCGGTCCGGGATGTCTTCGGGTTCTACCGGCAGACCTACGAGGGGACGGACCTGGACATGACCAAAAATCTGGTCGCAAAAATGCGCCGTTCCGAGGATGTGTCCAAAAGCGCCGTGGCTAATCCCTGGATGTCCTATGACATGATGTCCCTGTTGAACACGATAAAGCCGGACACCGTGATCCGGCAGCGCACCATCGCCATCGCCGCCTGTTCCTATTCCGAAGTGCTGCAGTGCCGTGATTGGCTGCCGGATGAGATCGGCGGCATTGCCTGGTTCTCTTTTGACAATCCGGCCCAGAGCCCCCGCATCCCGATCTTCTCCGGGACCACGGAGCTTCCACCCAGTTTCGAGATCTGCGGGCAGCATCGCTATCGGACCGACTCGGCATGTTGGTGGTTCCGACGCACCAACAAGCTGGCCACGGTCCGCTGGGGAACGACACGAAAATTCATCGAAGATGCGGTCAGTGAGTTTGAGGAAAAGGCCTTCTTAGAACTACCTTTCGTCGAGAAAGAGGTGCTGGCCCTCTTGGGAAGCGGCGGTGCCGCTGATGTAGATCGGGCAAAGAAATACCTGACTCAGTACACGAATGATTTCGCGCGAGCGGCAATGAACAAATATTGGGAGCTGGGGGATAAGTTCTGGACGATGTTTGCCAGGGGATTCTAGCCGCAGGAGTGGTCGCTCCACCAGTTATCGACCTCTTCCAGTATGCCGTCCTGGTTGCGGAAGAGGTATTTGTGGCCGTATTTATCGCCTAGCTTCACGGCTTTGTAGATCACGACCAGCGTGAGCTCGTTTTTCTCATCGAAATACTCTTTGGCTTTTGTCAGGGCCTTCTCTTCGGATGCATAGGCGTGGGAGTCTTCCAGCATCAGGGTTTCTTCGTCGCTGTAGTCCGTCTTGCTCTTGTGCCCCTCGATGTAGAAATATTCTTTCATGGCAAGCTCATCCTTTCATTGACCGAGATGATGATATGTGGCCTATCATGGCCCGTTCACTATAGCGTGAACACCCATTTTTCGCAAGCCTTGATTTGGAATCCCTCTCCGGTTTTCACTCCCTGCTTATCTGTTGACAGGGAACAGGATCGAGATTGGAAAGGGTCCGTGGAAATCTTCCCTATTTTGCGTTGACGTATTTTTTTTTATTGTGGTATGTGGTATATAGAATTCGAGCCTGCATTGAAGTATTTTGGGAGGATTCAAAATGGGTGAAAGAGAAGAAGCCTGCGAACGCCTTCTCGACAACCTCGAAGACGCCATCGTCAGTCTGGAACGAGGCAAAAATGAATGTGAGATGAGCGACTGGGATCTGTTCGCTCCGGAAGTCCTGGATGAGGTCATAGAGCAGCTGCGTGTGATGGCCTCCACGCTGAACCTGAAGATATCAGAAAACGAATTTGAAGAAAAAGAGTAAGCCAGGCTTACCCTTGACATTCCCGGCCTCCATCCGACCAGACCCCGCCCGTTTTTCCACCTATGCTTCGTAATGACACGGGGGGAGGAATCCTTATGTGCTGTGCAAAAGCCTTTCGCTTTTTGACCTGGAGCGCAGTCGGGCTGTGTCTCTGGATGACTTCTCCCGCGGCGATCAAGGCTGAGCCGGCGTCCGATGTCCGCGTCGATGGAGACCGACTTGTCCGAAGACTGGACAAATTGGCTGAGTTCGGGGAAACCTCGGAAGGTGGAGTAAACCGTGTCGCCTTCAGCGAAGAAGACATCCGGGCACGGGTGTACCTGAAGCAGCTCATGGAGGAAGCAGGGCTCGAGGTCCGCATTGATATCTCAGGAAACATGATCGGCAGGCGGGAAGGCCTGGACCCTGCGCTGCCGCCCCTGGTGTGCGGCTCTCACACCGACACTGTACCCCACGGCGGTAAGTATGACGGAGCACTGGGAGTGATGGCGGCCATTGAGGCCGCACAGGTCCTGGAAGAAAACGGGATCCGGACTCGTCATCCCCTGGAGGTCATCATCTTCACTGATGAAGAAGGCGGCCTTATTGGC
>JBGUED010000028.1:0-11960 GCA_041821525.1 Candidatus Aminicenantaceae bacterium
CGGCTTCCATGGGGCGGCCACGCTCCGGGAGATCCTCTCGAATCACGGGCTGATGCCGTACTTTCAACACCTGACCTTTTCGGATGAGGCTGGTGTGGCCAAGCCGCATGAGCGCATTTTCCATATGACACTCCAGGCGCTGAGCGCCCGTCCGGAGGAGTCCGTTCATGTGGGTGATTCAGAGCCGGCCGACATCTCCGGAGCCAAACTCGCCGGCTTGCGGGCCGTCCTGTTCACGGGTGTCAACCAACGGTACGCAGAGGAAAACACGGCTCATGCGGTTGTCGCCGCGTACGCGGACCTACCGGGCGTCCTGCAGTCGCTGGCCGCCTGACAAATCACCCCTGATATCACCCTTGGAGGCGATTGCAGCTCCCAGGGATTCCCCCTATAATCGGTATGCGTATCATGTGCAGTCTACAGGGGTGCGCCTTGACAATAGGGAGCATTCTCCGTAGACTGATTTGTACCGTAACTCAGACAATACATGGATCAAATGCGACGCTTGAATCGGATCACTGCCTTTTCACTCTTTCTCCTTCTCCTGCTGCCGGCGGCCGCCTCTATCGCCAAGAAAGAGCTCATCGTGGCCGCCCACTATGCGCCCTGGTACCGCGGCGGCGGGTCTGAGGGCCAATGGAAGTTCGATTTAGGCAACAAGAGCATCAAGACCGCCTACAAGCCGCTCCTCGGCTACTACAACAGCCTGAGCTCCTCGGTGCTCAACCAGCACATCAACTGGGCCACCAAATACGGAATCAACACTTTCATGATCGAGTGGAACGGCAAGGATTCCAAGGAGTTCTACAGCCCGCTCGATATCTCCATGCAGACCTTTGTCCAGAACTCAAACTTCAACAAGATCGATTTCTTTTTTGTGTATTCCATGCTCTCGGGGCTGAAGCGGCCCAATGATCCTCCCTTTGCTCTGATCAACCTCAACAAGTCCCGGGTAATGAGCAAGCTGCTCAACGACTTCCGCTACGCCTGCCGCTACTACCTGAAGCGGGGGAACTACCTGAAGATCAATAACCGGCCGGTGGTCTATCTCTGGGGTGTGCCCAATACCACGGGAAGCCTGAAAAACGCTATGAAGCGGCTCAGGAACCTCATCAAGGCCGAGACAGGCAAGGATCCCTACCTCATCGCCGATGTGGTCGCCATGTACACGGATCCGGATCCCACCAAAACCAAAAACTTCGATGCGGTCATGCCCTACCTGATGCTGGAGGTCAACGGCAGCCCCCCTCAGGACTATAAGCTCAAAAAATCCATCGAGACTGTGACCGATCGCTACCGCTACTTTCATTACGCCTGCCAGGATCTGGAGACCAATTTTGTGCCGGCGGTTTTCCCCGGGTTCGATGCTGTAGGGGCACCCTGGTGCTACAACGGCAACGACCGGTTGAGCACTCCCACGGTCAAGCGCACAACCAAGGCATTCAAGGACCTGGTCACCGCAGCCAAGGCCTATGTGGACAAGGACGTCAACATGCTCTATATCACGTCCTGGAGCGAGTGGAACGAGGGGACCAATATCGAGCCGTCGGTACAGTTCCAATACAAATACCTCCAGGCCCTCAAAACAGGGCTTGACAGCGAACCCTCTGAAAAGCCGGCACGCAACCGGCTGCGCTTCAAGTTCAAACGGGTGGTCGATGCCCCGGGCAGCGACAGTCGCAAGCTGGGTGCATCTTTCCGGCTGGTCGAATTTCTGGATGAAAACCTGAATCCTCTTCTCACCCTCGATATCGGCACAGAGGAGGTCCGCCAGTCCATGGGCTGGGGATGGTACAACGACGAGTATGATCCCCAGGATGAGGCCACTTTCTGCTGGGCCGGGAAGAAAGAGAGGATCGCGTCCCTGAATGTGAATGTGCCTGCCAAGGCCAAATACCTTAAGCTCATCATGAGCGCGGTCGAGAACCAGAAGACCACCGTCCATCTGGATGACCGCTGGCTCACGGCCATCGAGACCTACTACCCCTACCGCTGGACCCAGCATCTCCTCCTCCTCAATTAGGGGACGGACCTCGAAATCCTGCTGTAAACATTACAGTTACGTGCTAAAGACAGCCATTTTTTGCCCTAAAAGCGGTGGTTTTGGGGCCGAAAAGCGCCTCCATGGCTTAAATGTTTGACCCCCAGGCCGATATTCTACGCCCAGACAGGATGCAATTTTGAAACCTTTCCTGTAAATTAGGGCATTGCGAAAAGGAGACACCGTATGACGAAAGTCTATGTGGTCCGCTGTCCCGACTATGCTCAGGCGGGTGCGAAAACGGCCGAACTCATCGAAAAGATGGGAGGCATGGAGAGCCTCGTTTCGGCAGGCGAGAAGGTGGTTCTCAAACCCAACCTGCTGGCCGCCGCCGAACCGGATAAGGCCGTCACCACGCATCCCTCGGTCATGCTCGCAGTCGCCCAGATGGCCGTACAGGCAGGTGCCGAGGTAGAGCTCGCCGACAGCCCCGGCTCAGGATATCCCTACACAGAAAAAATCCTCCAGAAGACCTACCGCGCTACAGGTATGGACAGTGTGGCAGCTGAGGCAGGCATCCCTCTGAATTATGACACGACCCACGAGGTCGTATCCTATCCCGAGGGCGAGCGCTTCAAGCGCTTTGAGATCATCTCTCCAGTGCTTCGGGCCGATGCCGTCTTCAACCTGTGCAAGCTCAAAACACACAGCTTCATGCACATGACCGGTGCGGTCAAAAATCTTTTTGGTGTGATTGCAGGGCTGACCAAGCCGGGCTATCATGCCAAACTCAGGGAGAAGGCCCATTTCGCCAACATGCTCCTGGATCTGTCTGCCTGGGTGTCACCCCGCATCAACATCATGGATGCGGTGGTGGGCATGGAGGGTAACGGCCCCCACAGCGGGGAGCCCCGCCATGTCGGCCTGCTTCTGGGCTCCTTCAGTGCCCTGGCCCTGGATGTGGTAGCCGGCGCGATCATGGGGCTGCCCAAGGCAAGCAATCCTGTCCTGATCGAGGCCGAGAGGCGGGGCCTGGCCCCCGTGGACATGGACCAGATCGAGCTGGAGGGGATGGATACGGCGGATCTGTCCATCCCGGATTTCAAGCTCCCTCCCACGGTCTCTAAGATGAGCGACCGTATGTTCGCGCTCCTTTATCCGGTCTTCAAGAACGGATTTTCCGTGAAGCCGCGCATTATCAAGGACACCTGCGTGTCCTGCGGCGCCTGTCGGGATGCCTGCCCCGTGCAGGTGATCACGATCGCCAATAAGCAAACCCCGGCCCACATCGACGACAAGGGCTGCATCCGCTGCTACTGCTGCCACGAGATGTGCCCACACGACTCCATCGAGCTGCATTCGAGGCGCCTTTACCGCCTCTTCAACCGGGGATCATAACAGAGAAGGGCCCACGGCTTAGTCAACCGAGGCCCAGCTGGGGTTGTCGCGCCCTCCAATTATTCCAAGACAATCCTGCGGGATTTGCGTACAATAGCAAATTGTACAAACCGGAGGAGACAAAATGAAAAAGAAAGGCAGCATCGACCGCAGAAAATTCTTGAAGACATCCACCCTGGGAGTGATCGGTGCCGGTATGGCCGCACACAGCAGCGCAGCCCGGACCTTACAGGAAGAGGCAAAATCCCAGGCCAAGATCAAGGAATATCGCACTCTGGGCCGGACCGGCTTCAAGGTCTCAGACCTCGCGACCGGCTCCATCCAGGACGAGGGGCTCCTGGCCGCCGCCCTGGATGCCGGCATCAACTACATAGATACGGCCGAGCAGTATCCCGGCCACCACAAGGTCGTGGGCAATGCCATCAAGGGCCGCGATCGCAAGAAACTATTCATCTCCTCAAAGATCCTGCTGGAAGGGGAGGTCACCAAGGAGGACATTCTCAAGCGTTCCCACAAGGCCCTTGAGGAGATCGGGACCGACTACCTCGACTGCATGATGATGCACTTCCCAACCTCGATCGAACAGCTCAAGACACCAGCCTGGCACGAGGCCATGCAGCAGCTCAAGACCGAGAGCCGCATCAAGCACGTGGGCGCCTCCCACCACGGCTCGTTCTGGTTCAAAGACCCGGAGACCTCCATGGGCGACATCCTCCTGGCCGCGGCCGAGGATGGTCGTTTTGATGTATTCCTCATGACCTACAACTTTCTTCAGATCGACCAGTCGGTCAAGGTCCTGGACATGTGCAAGCAGAAGAATATCGGGACCGCCCTCATGAAGACCTCTCCCATCACCACCTTCAACAAGATCAAGGCGGGAGCCGAGCGGATAAAGAAGTCAGGCAAAGATGTGCCTCCCCTCTACAAGGAAGGGGTAGAGCGCTACACCCAGATGCTGGAGCAGGCCGGGCCCTCAGTCAAAAAATTCAAACTTGAGAATCCCGATGCAGCCAGGGCCGCAGCCATCAAGTTCTGCCTGGGCAATGACAGCGTCCATACCGTGTGCTGCTCGATGGGGAACTTCGATGAGCTGGAGAAGATGGTTGTCCTCTCCGGTGAACGCCTGGATGCCGGCGATAGGGCCACCCTGGCGGCCTATGAGGAGGTCTGCGGCCCGTTCTACTGCCGTCACGCCTGCGGCCTGTGCGAGCCCCAGTGCCCGCAGGGCGTCCCGGTGAACACGATCATGCGCTACCACCACTATTTCACGGCCCAGGGACGGGAGCGCGAGGCCATGCAGTACTATGCCGCCATCCCGGGGGCCCGGGCCGATGCGTGCAGCACGTGTCAGGGATTCTGTGAGCGGGCCTGTCCGTACAATGTCTCCATCCAGGGCAAGCTCTTCCACGCTCACGCCGACCTCGCTCTGTAGGCTGTCGGAGCGCGGTCAGCCCTCTTCGGTGATCAGGGCATCCACACTGAATTCCACGTCGGCCAGTTCATCGCTCAGGATTTCCCTGCGTCTCAGGTCTCTGCTCATGGCAACCCCCTAATCTTTGTTTCCTTTGACTCTTTACATGACATGATTGTTATGATCAAAGATGCAATCGGCATTATGTAGGAGCGAAAAAAGAAAATGCCAAAGAAAAATGAGGCAACGATTGTGCGGGTTTAGGAGTAATATCCAGTATTATTGGTAATAATAAATTGATAGATTGATGTCATACGGAGCAGCATCCTGGTATCGATCGGCCCTCAGGCTGAGTTTTGGAAATTATATCAATGAGCTGGAAGAACTAAAGGAGAAAGATAAAATGGACTTGAAACGCTGGAGCATATCGCTGATTCTATTTGTTTTTTTGATCATCCCGGTGAGGCCCCTGTCCATCGCCCCCCCGTCCGATACAGGCAAGACTGTCTGGTCCTTCGCCTATTTCGGAGAGACGGAGGAAGATTATTTCCATCAGCCTTCCGACATTGCGGTCGACACAGCGCAGTCCCTGATCTATGTTGTCGACGCAGGGAACCACCGGATCGTGGCCTTTGATTATAACGGCAGGTTCGTCCGCACGATCGGGAAGGAGGGCCAGGGCCCGGGCGAGTTCTCCCGCCCGTCGGGTGCCTTTGTCTGCCCAGATTCCCGACTGGCCGTGGCCGACTACGGGAACAACCGCATCCAGGTCTTCGACGAAACCGGGAAATTCCTGAGCACCACCAACACCAAGGAGGTCCGGGTCGCAGACCTCATGGTGATAGACTCCCTGTTCTACACCATCCCCACGTTCGGGGCCAGCGGATTCAACCTCATCATGGGATCCGACGCCGATACCCAGCCCCTGGTCGTTGCCCTGGACGAGAAGGGAGATGTGGTGCGCGAGATTACGGTCATCGATTTCCCGGAGAAGCAGCCCTTTGTCCGGGCCCTAAAGCACAGGGTCAGCCTGTCCCGCGCCCCGGACGGCCGGCTTTTCCTCCCCTTCGGCACCATGAACGTGATCCAGGTCTTTGACCTGGAGGGTAGTAAGCTGGCCCAGTTCGACCGCCCGCTCCCTTTCAAGCCCCTGGTTCCGGAGCTTCTAAGCCAGAAATCGGGAACCAGCGGAGACAGTAAGGTCGTTCAGATGAGCGCCCGGTCAGACCAGGTGAGCCGGGCCGCCCGCTTCGGACCTGACGGGCTGCTCTACATCCTCACCTACTCGGTGAGCATGGACGAGTGGATGAAGCAATTCAAGGATCCCCGGGAAGTGATCCCCATGCCCATGCACATCGACGTGATCGATCCCCGGACGCTCAAGCCGGTCCGCACACTGGCCGGCGACCCCGGCTGTCGGGCCTTCGGGATCCTCGCGGCGGGCCGCATCGTCTACATCCACCAGGATGAGGAAGGCGAGCTCGTCCTTAAGTGCATACAGTATTAAACAAAGGGGATAAACAAAGGGGATAGGAAAAACAAAGGGGATAAAAACAAAGGGGATAGGTACATTTAGAGCTCTAAATGTACCTATCCCCTTTGTTTCTCCCTGTTTCTCCCTGTTTTCCCCGGTTTTTCCTCTTTGTTTTTCTTGCGCTTGGCCGCACTTTTTAATACACTGACTCCCAAATGACGGCACACTGTCGCCTACTCTCCTTTCTCGGAGGTGATCATGTCTAAAAATCCCGTTCCTACCCCCGGCGAACGATCCTCATTCCCGAGCGTCTTCTGGACCGCCAACCTCATCGAGGTCCTGGAGCGCTTTGCCTACTACGGCATCTATTTCGGTTTTGGCATCTATTTCACACAGCATCTGGGATTCTCTGCCGACAAGCTGGCCAACGTCCAGAGCATCTTTCTTTTTGTTTCCTATGGGATTCCCTTCATATCGGGGAGCTTTGCCGATAAATACGGCTTCAAGAAGATTCTGATCATCTCCTATCTGGCGTATATTCCCTCCATCCTCCTGCTGATCGTGACCAAGACCTACTCCGGCACCTTTCTGGCCATGCTCAGCATCGGGCTTGCGGCCGGGATCTTCAAGCCTCTCATCGCCGGAACAGTGCGAACCGTGACCGACAAAACCAACAAGACCCTGGGCTTCGGCATCTTCTATGCCATGGTCAATGTCGGGGGATCGTTCGGGCCCATTGTCATGGGAAACCTGCGGGCCGTCTCCTGGAACAATGCCTATTATGCGGCCGCCGGCTGCATCGTCGTCATGCTCCTCATCACCATCTTCTTCTACAAGGAGCCCGAGCGGGAGCTCGAGGGAGTCACCTTCGGGCAGAAGCTCAAGGATGTCTGGGTCGCACTCTCGGATCTTAAATTCACTCTCTTCCTCATCCTCCTGGGGCTCTTCTTCTGGCTTCCCTTCTGGTGTTTCTTCAACCTCTGCGCCCTCTACGTGGATACCAATCTGGATACTGCCCGGCTCTACTTGAGCCTGAAGAGTGTCATGGGGCCCTTCCTGGCAGGCATCTTCTCCCGGGAGGGAGATGACGGAGTTCGCCGCATCCTGGGGGAGACCATCGCCCACACCGGGTGGATCATCATGATCTTTCAGGTTGTTGTGTCGCGTTACGTGGAGCGGTTCAAGGCCCTCCCCGTCTTTTTTACCGGACTCGTGCTGATTGCCGCCGGATTCGGAGTGCTCGGCTACACGGCCCTTTCCGCACCGGCCCTCATCTTCCTGGGGATAGTCCTCTTTGCGGTGGGTGAGATGATCTCGTCTCCACGCATCCAGGAGTACATCACCTGGCTCGCTCCCAAGGAGAAGGCGGGCCTCTACATGGGCACCAATTTTCTGGCTATCATGATCGGCGGCGCGCTGAGCGGCAAGACCTACACGACCCTGTATGGCAAATTCAATATGCAGGGCCATCCGGAATATGTGTGGTATGCCCTCGGCATCCATACCATCCTGGGCCTCATCCTGCTCTTCATTTTCACCCGTACCCTGGGTGAATTCAAAGAACAGGAAGAATAGACCGTCCGGCGAGCAAGAGGAAAGAGACATGCTCATTCAGGAAAAAGTCCCACAGGCCGCCAGCCTCCTCCGGGAATACGACATCGACTGCTGGGTCACGTTCGTGCGCGAGTCCGGCATCATGCGCGATCCCATGCTGGACTACCTCATCCAATCCGACGTCACCTGGCACTCGGCTTTCATCGTCTCGCGCACTGGCGAAACCTGGGCCATAATCGGGCAGATGGACAAGCAGTCCGTCGAGGATCTGGGGGTCTACACCAATGTCCTGGGTTTTGTGGAGGGCATCAAGGACCATCTCCTCACGACCCTCAAACAGCTGGACCCCCGGACCATAGCGGCCAACTTCTCGCAGACCTCCGAGGTGTGCGACGGGCTGACCCACGGGATGTACCTCACCCTGAAGGAGATGCTGGCGGGAATCGGCCTCGCCGACCGGCTCGTCTCCTCCGAGAAGATCTGCTCAAGCCTCAAGGCCCGCAAGACCTCTTTCGAGATCGAGCGCATAAAAACTGCCATCGGCCACACCCTCGAGATATTCGACCTGGTCGGCCCTTTCATCCGGCCCGGCCGCACCGAAAAGGAGATCGCAGCCTTCATGATCGCTGAAGTGGAGCGCCGCGGTCTCGGATTCGGCTGGGACAAGAGCCACTGCCCGGCAGTCTTCACGGGCCCGGAGACGGCCGAGGCCCACTACATGCCCACAGACCGCCCGGTGGAACGCGGGCATGTCCTCAACATGGACTTCGGAGTCAAGTTCGAGGAATACGTCTCAGACCTGCAGCGCACCTTCTACATCCTGGAGCAAGGGGAGTCCAAAGCCCCGCCCGAGGTCAAAAAGGGATTCGAGACCATCGCCGAAGCCGTCCGTCTGGCCGCCTCAGCCCTCAAGCCCGGTGTGCAGGGAGTCGCCATAGACAAGATCGCCCGCGAATACATCGTATCCCAGGGCTTCGAGGAGTTTCCCCACGGTCTGGGACACCAGGTCGGACGCTTTGCCCATGACGGCACGGCACTCCTGGGACCGCCCTGGGAAAAGTATGGCACCAAGCCGTTCCAGGAGATCGAGGAAAACATGGTCTTCACGATCGAGCCGCGCCTCAAAGTGCCGGGCCGGGGTGTTGTGACCATCGAGGAGATGGTCATTATCACAGCATCGGGAGCCGAGTTTCTGTCCCAACCGCAGACCGAGCTTATCTTGATCGGGTAGGCGAGGCGGCTGAATCAGAACGAGTCTTTAAACAGCCTTCTTGTCTTTTTCCAACCGGTACTCTACCGCTTTGCGGGCTTCGAAATAGATTTTGGACAGCGTGCGCATCAACTGCTCGCGGTCGATGTTGTCTGAATCAGTCTTGGGCAGCGCGGTCACGGCTTCCGGAGTGAGCCCCGTTTCGAACTCGGGGAACAGCTTTTCGGTCATGCACATGACAGCAAAACAGATTTGGAGGCGGATCACTTCCGAGATGTTCAGGTCATAGCGATCGACCAGGTGCTTCAAATAGTCTTCCAGCCAATCGGGCAGTACAACTTGAAATTTGTTAGACATGGGCCTACCTCCTCATTGGCATACGCCAATAGGGAATTATAGCACGCTAAAACTCCTGCAACCAGCTCATCCTGAAGCGCTTGACCTCGCGGAAGCCGTTCTCGGTTTCCACTATGGTGTAGAGGAAGTCATTCCTCATCACCATGAGCGGGACCGGTAAAGTGACCTGGGCCATGTAGCGGCCCTCCGCGTCAAAGACATCGTAGGCCTCTCCTACTTCTCCTCCGCCCTGCGTGTAGGTCTTGACATAGATCCGGCCGGAATCGTCACAGCTCAGGCCGGAGAAAGGCGGGTATCGATCGGGGATCCGGATGTCCCACTGGGGCGGTGGAGGATTATCCCCGAACATCTTGCGCAGGAGCGGCTCCTTGTCCGCCTCCGTAATCCGGATCACGTCATATTCCCTCTCTATGGTCCGGAGGAGATTACCCTGTACGTCATGGATGTGAAGTGCGTATTCGGGTTCCATAAAATCGCCCCACACCACCTCTCCCCGGTTATTCAGGTTCCAGCGCAGCCCTGTCATGCTGTTGCCGGCGAAATAGTGCAGGACCGGGGGCGGCTCCACGGGCAGAGACACAATGGTCAGGAGCGGCTCCAGTTCCCCGTCGAACAGTTTGAGCTCGGCCAGAGGCTCCTGCTCCGGGACCAGGTGGCTCCCCACCATCCTGCCTCCCGGCAAAAACCGGGGCCCTGTGAACTGAAACATGTCTGCGATCGAGAGCTGCCGGAGGAAATTGCCTTCGAAGTCCAGAATCTTGAGAGCCCTCTGGTTCATGTCATGCACCAGGAGTTCTGCCTGTGGTGTCACCAGCACCATGATGGGGAAGGCAAATTCACCCGGGCCCTGGCCCTGACGGCCGATGGTACGTACGTGTTTGCCCGCCCCGTTGAAGACCTTGATGTCGGCGGCCCCTTCATCGAGGACATAGATGTTGCCCTCAGAGTCCACATCCAGGGTATGGATGTCCTGGAACATCTGCTCCTCCTCGGTCTCGCTTCCCTGTATCGACAGGACCTCTTCCAGTTCCAGGACCGGTTCAGGGTGTAACGGGGCTCTCGGATTGTGGACCACTGTCACACCGTCCCGGCTCTCGATCTTCCCCTGCCATCCCGTCTCTGAGGGTGCGCAGCCCGGCAGTACGCACATCAGGGCGGCAGCGGCCAGAATGGCGCTGCCCCATGTCACAGGCTTCATGTTTCTCTCCTTATCTTCGGATCACTCTACCCCTACTACTCGGATGCGGCTGAATTTATTCTGATGTGCAGGGCTCTATAAATAAAGGGCGAGCCCAGTATAGGGACTGTCCCCTATATCTACGGCCTCTATCCCTCGCTCTTACTTCACATCCAGATTGTCGAAATGCAGCATGGCGTTCAAAACCATGAAGTAAGAACCGTGTGTCTGGTGCCGCCACATGGGATTGATCGAGAACATTACGATGTGCCCCTTGCCCAGCGGGCAGTCCACGACCGCCGGGGCTCCTGCCAGCTCATTCCCTCCGGCCAGGCCGCCGCTTATGAGGAGCTCGTCCAGCTTGCGGGTGAAGCGGAGCACGGTCCTGGCCCGGCTGGGACGCGCTGCGCCCCTGGCTGTGGGCTGCTCTTCCTGAGCCCGCTCCTCCTTCTGCTGTTTCTGGAACTCCTCGATGGTCTGTTTTCCCAGATCCTGGGCCCTTCCCTGGGGGATGTCCGGGTCCTTTTCTGTGCCGCGTCCCGAGATCCGGCCCGTCATACTGCCGCCCATTCCCTGGAAGCGGCGGCCCCCAGAGCTTCCCCGGGCAAAGACCGGCGAATTGCTGAAGTAGACGCCGAAGGACTTGTCATATCCGTACATGATAGGGCTGGCGGCATCCGCAACCTCAGCCTTGAATACGCTTCCGCGTGCCCACAGTTCCTGGGTCTGTTTGATGCTGACACCCTGCGCCAGCCCAAAGTGGATGGGCAGCGATGAACTGCTGGTCAGGGTAATGAGCAGCCCCCCGTCGTCGATAAATTTCTTCAGATGCATCACCCCCTCCAGCTCCAGGCCGCCGCGCATGTCGTCGGTCGAATCCTGGATGCCGCAGTTGGGCGTGATCTCGGTCTTTTTCCAGGGTTGGGGCTTGTCGCCCATAAGGCCCTGCACAATGCTAAGGGCGTTGCCGCGGGAGGGACCGAACAGGATGACGTCGTATTTGTCCCTCAGCCTGGGATTGTCGCGCGGCTCGTGGACGGAGATGTAGTCGTAGGGGATCTCGAGCTCGTCCAGGGCGATCCGAACCCAGCCCTCGGTCTGGGTCGATGTCCAGGTGTGCATCACGGCTACGCGGGGCACGGACACCGCATGCATGGGAACATCCGGGAGCTCGGACACAGCACTGGCTGTGAAACCGAACCTGGCTCCTGCTTTATCGAGCTGTTCCTTGAGATCCCCGGGATTGCCCTCTGTCTTGACGATAAAGGTCCCTGCGTTGAACGCCCTGCCCTCGACCTCGAAGGCCTTTTCCGCCGCAAACATCTTGAGCTTGGCGTTCTTGAAACGGAACGTGGCCAGCGGATTGTCAGCGTTGTGGTTGATGAGGTAGGCCTTCAC